>JAYUYE010000149.1:0-5358 GCA_043752985.1 Myxococcales bacterium | reverse complement strand
AAGACCGGGTTGTATTTCGGCGGGTAGCTCGACGCAGCGGCCTGCGACGCGGCAAAGGCGAGCTGATTCGAAGGACCGGCGACGAAGGTCTCGAAGTTGTAGCGAGGGTTGAGCGATGCCGCCTCGGGGGCGTGCATGACGTCCTCGTCGCGAACCACCGGCGCCGAAGGTGCGGCGATCGCCGCTGCGGGAGTCCGCACGGTCCGGGGCGGCTCGACGGCCTCGATCCGCGGACTGGCGATCTCCTCGGCGGCGAGCTCGGCGGCGATCTCGTTCGCGGCGCTGGCGGTCAGCGGACCCGAATCCAAGCCGTCCGGCTCGAATTCGACCAGGACCTCGTCATGACCGAGCTCCCGGATCTCCTTGAGCAAGGTGCCCAGGAAGTTCGACTCGAACCACGACCGGATGTAGCTGTTCGGAGCGCGCAGCCGAAGCACGGATCCATCGAAGGATCGGACCTCGATCGGACGCAGCCACATGTCGTAATTCTGCGAAGAGACTCGAGACTTGAGTCGCCCCACAGCTTCGTCCCAGAGTAGCTGTACTGTCATTCCCCGGTCCCTAGGACTTTGTCCTGCGGATACATGTATTTGAGCGTCATCGTTCACAGGCAAAAGACAGCCAATCCAGAGGTTATCCACAGGGATCTCTGGTTCTCACCCGTGGCCAACTCGTAGGGCTTGTCCACAGCCGAGGAAACCCGGCGTTGGTATCAGTTTCCGATTTTGGTCCGCAAGCCAAAACCGTAGCCAAGTGAACTCCGGATAGCGACGAACCTGTTACTTACAGAGGGTCGCAAATTCTCGTCGGAGAATGCACGGCCGCGGTCGGTTCGAGACCGGCGGCTTGACTTCGTGGGCTCGCTTGAGTATTCGATCCCGCCCCGTCCGATCCGACGGGACTTTCTGCAGCCCGGATTTCGTGGAGTCCTACCGTGAGCAAGCGTACCTACCAGCCGCACAACAAGAGCCGCAAGCGCACGCACGGCTACCGCGCCCGCAAGAAGACCCGTGGTGGACGTGAAGTCCTCCGCCGCCGCCGCGCCAAGGGCCGCAAGCGGCTCGCTGTGACCTCCGCGAAGAAGTAAGTTCGTGGCTGGCCGCGGGCCCCTTGGGATTTCCAAGGAGATGCGGCTGCGACAACGCGCCGACTACCTCGCCGTGCAGGCGAGTGGGATGAAGCTCCATGGGCGCCACGTACTCGCGATTGCTAGGAAACGAACCGCGCCAGACCTCGCCGGAAGGCTTGGGCTCACGGTCACCAAGAAAGTGGGAAACGCGGTCGTTCGAAATCGGATCAGGCGGATGTTGCGAGAATGGTTGCGAACCAACGGTTGGGTGCCTACGGGATGGGACATGGTCCTGATTGCCAAGGACACCGCCGCGGTGCAGCTTCACCCGAGCGACTTTGCGACTGACCTGACGCGGATCCTGCGCCACCTCTCATGATTCGATCCATCCACCGGCTCCTCGTCGCAGTTGTTCTCCTGCCGGTGATGTTCTATCGACGCGTTCTGTCGCCGATGAAGCGGACGCCGAGCTGCATCTACCTGCCGACGTGTTCGCAGTACGCGATCGACGCCGTCAAGATGCGCGGCATCCTCGTCGGGATCCCCATGGCCGTCGGTCGGCTCCTCCGTTGCAATCCGCTGTTCCACGGCGGTTATCATCCGGTGTCTGCAGCTCGCTGCGATCACCACGCTCAGGAGCAGCACTAGATGGAAGGTCAAGGAAAACGACTGCTACTCGCCGTCGCCCTCGCGCTCGGCGTGATGCTGATCTGGCAAAAGTTCATCAATCCACCGAAGGAAGATGACAAGCCAAAGGTAACCGCGACCGTCGCACCAAACGGTGCCCCCCTCGTCGTGCCTGGCTCGACGGTCGGCGAGTCGCTCTCCCCTGCCCCGGTCGATCCGGGCACGCAGAGCGAGCTGCCGCGCGGTCCCGAGCAGAAGATCACGCTGAGCTTCCCGAAGCGGTTCGACGCAACGTTCTCGAGCTGGACCGGTGGTCTCACGTCCTGGAAGCTGTCGGATCCGCGCTACGAGCGCGATCAGACCAAGGGCGAGCTGATGGCGACGCAGCCGTTGACCGGCGCCTTCCAGGTCAACTTCGCGCGCTCGGCGTACGTCGTGCCGAAGAACGCCGAGTGGACCGGGACCAAGGTCACCGACACCGAGGTCATCTACACGACGAAGACGCCGAACCTCGAGATCGAGAAGCGGTTCACGATCCTGCCGGAGACCTACCAGGTGCGGATGATCGTCACCGCCAAGGTCACCGTTCCGGCGGGACAGCTCGTCGACCAGCAGCTCGCGGTCTCGGTGTTCGCGTTCCAGAATCCCGAGAAGATCGAGGAAGGCGCGAGCCAGCAGCAGCCGCGGGCGTGGCAATCGTCGACGCTGCGTGGCGGCACGATCTATCACACGACGATCGGCTCGCTGATCAAGGCGCCGCGCCAGGAGGTCAACGTCACCTGGACCGGCTACGAGCACCCGTACCTGCTCGCTGCGTACGCGCCGCGCCCGAACGCGATGCAATCGATCGAGAAGCGCACGTTCTTCGTCGGTGTCGAGCCCAAGGGCCTGATGCGGACGGACATCCTGTATCCGAAGCAGACGATGAAGGCGGGCGACCAGCCGCTGACCCAGGAGATCGTCGCCTACCTCGGACCGAAGAGCTATCACGCGCTCGAAGCCGCGGACGATGCGGCCGGGTTCTCGACCGGCTTCAAGAAGACGATCGACCTCGGCTGGTTCTCGTTCATCGGCAAGCCCCTGCTCTGGCTGCTGCTCAAGTTCTATTCGTTCCTCGGCAACTGGGGCCTCGCGATCATCTTGCTGACGTTCGTGGTCAAGGCCGCGACCTTGTACTGGACGACGAAGTCGATGCGGTCGATGAAGGCGATGGCCGCCCTCGCGCCGCAGATGAAGACGCTGCAGGCGAAGTACAAGGGCGATAACCAGCGCCTCCAGGCCGAGTCGATGGCCCTGTACAAGACGCACAAGGTCAGCCCGATCGCCGGCTGTCTGCCGATCTTCCTGCAGATGCCGATCTGGCTCGCGCTGTACCGGATGCTGTCGTCGGCCGGCGAGCTCTATCAGCAGCCGTTCATCCACGGCTGGATCGACGACCTGACGTTCAAGGACCCGTATCACATCCTGCCGTTCATCCTCGTCGGAACGATGTTCCTGCAGGCGCGGCTGACGCCGGTAACGGGTGACTCGCGCCAGCAGAAGTTCATCCAGTACGGCATGCCGCTGATGTTCGGCGTGATGTCGTTCTTCTTCCCCGCAGGCCTGACGCTCTACATCTTCACGAACACGTGCCTGAGCGCACTGCACTCGGTCTACATGAACAAGTACGACAAGAAGAGCCTCGCCATGGTCGCCAAGATCAAGGAGAGCGTCGACGCAGCGAACGCCAAGGAAGTCGCGGCCGCCACGAAGGGTGGCGTGAAGAACGGTGCGCCCGCAAAGGCGAAGCCGGTCGCCAAGCCCGTGATCGACGTCGAGTCGGTCGAGACGGGTGCAGAGGACGAGGACGAGTCGGATGCTACGGCCGAATCGGCTGGTGCAGCGAACCCGGCGCGGCCGCGCAACAAGCGCAAGAAGAAGAGCCGGAGATAGGTATGGAGACAGCTGTGACCACTGCGCCCGCAGAGCGTGAAGATCTTGCCGAGAAGGCGAGCGAGTTTTTGCTGGGTGTCCTCGAGCGAATGGGCATCCCGGCGGACATCGACATCAAGGACGACAAGGACCGCACTACCCTCGAGATCCAGACAAAGGATACCGAGCTCGTGATCGGCCGCCGGGGCGTCGTGATGGACGCGCTCCAGCACCTCGTCAACAAGGTCGTCTATCGCGACCGCACCGGTGACCGCGCAAAGCCGCTCGTCATCGATGCCGGTGGCTTCCGCGACAAGCAGGTCGAGCGCCTGCGGTCTCTCGGCCAGAAGATGGCGGAGAAGGCGCTGCAGACGAAGCAAATGGTCGAACTGCAGCCGATGACGGCGCACGATCGACGCATCGTCCACATGGCGATCTCCGAGATCGCCGGTCTGACGACCCGCAGCGAGGGTGAGGGCGAGGACCGCCACATCTGCATCATCCCCGCCCCGGCGGAGTGAACAGCGACGATACGATCGCCGCCATTGCAACGGCGGCCGGTCCAGCAGGTGTCGGGATTATCCGACTCAGCGGGCCGCGCGCGATCGCGATTGCCGCGGAGGCGCTCGCGATCTCGGAGTCGGCGCTTGACCGTACGGTGCGCCTCGGCTGGGTGACGGATCGGTCCGGAACACGGATCGATCAGGTCCTCGCGTTCGGGATGCGTGCGCCGGCATCGTTCACCGGCGAGGACGTCGCGGAGCTCCAGGGTCACGGCGGCGTGCACAACCTCGGCAAGCTGCTCGCTGCGGTGATCGAGCGCGGTGCGCGGATCGCGGATCCGGGTGAGTTCACCCGGCGAGCGGTTGCCAGCGGCAAGCTCGATCTGCTGCGCGCCGAGGCGCTGCTCGAGGTGATCGCTGCCGGAAGCGACCGCTCGTGGCGGCTCGCGCAAGCAAACCTCGGCGGCCAGCTCGGCATCGAGGTCGCTGCGATCGAGAAGCGCTCGCTCGCGCTGCTCGGTGAGCTCGAGGGAACGATCGATTTTCCCGAAGATGATCTGGAGACCGCCACGACGACCTGGATCGGCGACGAGCTCGCGTGGCTGCGCTCGGCATGCGCACGGCTCGCCGACGGCTTTCGCCACGGCCGCGCGGTCACCCGAGGGATCACGGTCGCGCTGGTTGGCTCGGTCAACGTTGGCAAGTCGTCGCTGCTCAATGCGCTGGTCGGTACGGAGCGCGCACTCGTCGCGGCGCAACCCGGCACCACGCGCGACTGGATCGAGGTCGCCGATGTGTGGAACGGCGTCGCGGTCACGCTCGTCGATACGGCCGGGCTGCGCTCGACCGCGGATCCGATCGAACAGCGCGGGATCGCGCTCGGCGAGGCGCGCGTCGAATCGGCGGAGGTCGTGGTGGTCGTCAACGATGGCGTCGCGGCCTGGGACGATGGTGCTCGCTACGGCAATCGGACCGTCGTGGTCCGCAGCAAGGCGGATCTTGGAGGCGAGGCGGGGACAGCTGTGATGACGTCGGCGACGACCGGGCAGGGGCTCGATGACCTGCGCCAGCGCGTGCTCGCGGTAGCCGGTGTCGCAGATCGTGAAGGCAGCGAGCAGACCTTCGTGACCACGGCGCGCCAGCAGGCGCTCGCGGCAGGCGCTCGCGATGCGTTCGCGGCGGCGGGGACGGCGTGGACCGCGAAGCGACCGCCCGAGCTGCTCGCCGTCGAGCTCCGGGAAGGCGCCC
>JAYUYE010000148.1:0-12383 GCA_043752985.1 Myxococcales bacterium | reverse complement strand
TTCCGCTTGCTCCCGCTGTGGCCGAAGCGGAAGCGCTTGACCGATACGTATCTCCGCGACCGTCACATCACGGGGTTCGTGCTGTCGGCGGGGGAGCCGGCAGAGGCGCAACCGCAGGAACCCTGATCTGCGCCCCGGAGGCGGGCAGGCCTGGCCTGACCGTCGAGGTCGTTCCGTCCTCGCAGGTGACCGACAACGGCTCACCGCTCTCGAGGTTCGATGACAAGAGCGCGGTGCCGAACACGCGGGTCGCGAGATCCTGATCGCCGATCGGCTGCGAGACGTGGCCCTGGACGAGGACCCACCGGCAGTCCTCGTCGTCGACACCGCACGGCGTCGCATCGAACCGCGGATCAAGCTTCGGCTTCACCACGCGGCGATGCTCGAACACGAACGTCGTCCGGAGCCGCACCTTGCCCGCCGCGACGCCCGGCCGCGCAGGCAGGTTCGCGACGACGTTGCCGATCCAGTACGCGACGGTCGCGGTCTCGATGCTGCGGCCGACGAGCCCGATCCGCCGATCCTCGACGACTTTCGCGGGTCCCGGCACCAGCTTCGCGGCGAGCACGTCGACGCCATGCCACTCCGCCGTGATGTCGGGACCGAGCAGCATCGCCTCGGGCCCGGTCGCGAGCCCCGCGTTGCGGTTCGCACCCAGCGAGAGTACGGGGCTCATCACCGCCGAGAGCTCGTCGACGGTGTCCGAGGTCGCGACGACCTTGGACACGATTCGCGTGCCGTACAGCTCGCCGTCGCGGCGCGGCGCCGGCGCGTGACCAAACGACATGTGCTCGAAGACCGGCACCCAGCGATCGCCGTCGCGTGCGTAGAGGAGCGTCATCCGCAGCGGAATCACGGCCGTCCGACCGCATAGCGAGATCCGCCACGACAGCTCGTCGAACACCCAGGCCGCGGACTGATCTTGCGCGAGATGAGTCTCGAGGCGCTTCGAGCGGATGTTGGTCTCCGTATCGGTCTCCACGCGCAATGGCCATCGGCTCGGAGCTCGCTCGAGCTCACCCGCGATCAACACGTCGCCCGGCCCGACGCCGATCCGCGCGCCACCGATCTCGACGGGGATCATGCCGGTCTCGACATCGGGTGGCTCGTCGCGCTCGTACGACGTGAGGACATCGTCCTGGAGCTCGGCGAGCATCGCGAAGATCACGTTGCCCTCGCTACCGTTGACGGGATCCGGGAACGGGCCGCGATCCTTCACCGTTCGACCGGGACAGCCAGCGAGCACCAGCGCGAGCACCAGCGCGCCCGCTGAAGGGGGACCCTCGCCGTGAGGGGTCGACGTCCCTTGCTTGGCGCGCCGAGGGGATGGCTCGGCTCGGGCCCGATTCACGACCAATGCCCCGCTCGATTGGCCGGCGTGTCGACGTCACGGATGACGCCCTGATCGTCGACGTCGACGCGGTTCACGTCCGCCGTCGAGAACACCGCGCGCGCCCCACCTTCGAGCGCATCGCATGCTGCGAGCTTGGGCCACAGCCGGCGCGCGACCAGGGGGGGATGCCCGCCGCGGCCGCCGAACATCGGCAGCGCGACGTCGTGTGTGCCGAGTCCGCCGATCAACCGGTCCAGGGTCTCGACCTGCACGGCGGGATGATCGACCGGCCACAACCACGCTGCCGTCGCCTCGAGGTGCGTCATCGCCGCGAAGCCGAGCGCGACGGAGCTCGCCATGCCGCGCTCGGGGAGCGCATTGACCACGACGTCGAGCCCGAGCTCTCGCGCGTGGTCGCCGACCTCCCCGCCGTACGGCCGACCGACGACAACGACCACATCGCTGACGCCCGCAACGCGCGCGATCCGGGCGATCCGCTGCAGATACGTATCGCGTTCGATCATGATCAGCGCCTTCGCCACGCCTCCGAGCCGCGAGCCTTGACCTGCCGCGAGGATCACCGCGCCGCGCCTCACGCGGACTCCTTCACATGAACCCAGTCACCGGGTTGCGAGACGCCTCGCCGTCGCCGCACGATCAGCTCCGCGGCGATCGCGACGGCGATCTCCTCGGGCGTCTCGGCGCCGAGATCGAGACCGACCGGAGCTCGCAGCCTCGCCCACCGCGCGTCGCCCGCGTCCCCGTCGAGCAACCCGCGGGCCTCGAGCCGCTTCTTGAACCGGCCGACCTTGCCGCGGCTGCCGATCATCCCGAGGTAGCCGAGGTCATCTCGGCTGATCAGCGCCTCGAGCAACTTCTGATCGATCGCGTGATCGCGCGTCACGATCAGCACGCAATCGTCGCGCGTGAAGCCGCCGAGCAGACGCTCGACCTCCGCGGCATCGAACGACTCGACGAGCTCTGCCGCCCACACGGGCCGCACGCCGGTCGCGCCGGTCTCGCCGTCGTCGCAGATGATCACGGTGAAGCCGAGGTTCGCGAGCAGCGGGCCGAGGCTCTGCGCGACGTGGCCGAGGCCGAACACGATCGTCCTCTCCGCCGAGCCGAGCCGCTCGACGAGCGCATCATTCTCGACGACCGGGTGGTGGGCGCGTGGGTCACCGTCGCGCGGGGGGCGCACCGTGAGCGGGCCACCATCGATCGGCGTGACGAGAACGTACACTGCTTCGGAACCGGCGAGCTGGGTCAGTGCCTCGCGCGACGGCGCGGCCGGCGTCAGCACGACCTCCATGGATCCTCCGCAGCACATCGCGAGATCACGGACGAGGTGCTGGCGCACGACGCGCGGTGCCGAGCCCTGCGCGACCTCGCGCGCCGCGGTGGCAACCAGCTGTTCGATCTTCCCACCGCCGACCGTGCCCCACTGCTCGCCGTCATCCGCGACGACCATCCGGGCGCCGAGGTGGCGCGGCGTCGAGCCGTGCGCACCGATGACCGCCGCGATCGCAGCCCCCCGCCCCGTGTCGATCGTGCGGAGCGCGGCCGAGAAGACGTCGTGGCGGGCCATCGAGGAAAACCTACCACGCAGCTATGCTTGGCCAATCACCGTGGATCCGCTGGTTGGCAAGGTCTTCGAGGGGCGGTACCGGATCACGGCGCTGATCGGGGAAGGTCGCTCGAGCACGGTCTACGCGGCCGACGAGATCGCCGCCAACCGGAAGGTCGCACTCCGTCTCCTGCACTTCCAGACTCCGGTCGAGCCCTACGTCGCGCTGCGCCACGACAACATCATCACGACGTACGCCGGTGGGCAGACGGCGGACGGCCTCGTGTTCCTCGCCCGTGAGCTGGTGCGCGCGCCGCGCCTCCATCACATTCTCGCGCAGCTCGGCGCACTGTCATGGCAGCGCTCGCTCGAGACCGTGGTCCAGCTGTGCAACGCGCTGTATGCCGCGACTTCTCACGGCATGCCCGCGACGCTGACGCCCGAGAAGATCTATCTCGAGCCGTTCGATGTTGTGCGCGTCGACATCAGCCCGCACATGCCGGGGCTGACGATGCGACCGTACGACGAGCGCAGCGACGTCTACAACATCGGCGTGCTCGCGCACGAGATGCTCACGGGTGAGATACCGCCAGCCATCCTCGCAGAGAAGCGGCCCGAGCTGCCCGCCGAGCTCGAGGCCATCGTCATCGACTGTCTCCGCCAGCGTCTCGCGAACGTCAGCGCCGTCCGCGATGCACTGCTCGCCGTGCGCGCCGCGATCAGGCCCGCGGCAGCGACATGATGTGTGCGATCACCTCGCGAAGGCCGGCGCCTTCGGGACGCTCGGTGAGATACGCGGGCTTGAACGGCAGCTCGTCCCACCACGCCTTGATGTTCGCGACTCCGACCGAGGTCGGGAACCCGCCGAACATCGGGGCGTCGTTGAGCGCGTCGCCGACGAACACGTACTGCGAGAGATCGTTCGCGTCGCCGCCGAGCACCTGACGCACGACCGTCATGCACGCGCTGAGCTTGTCGAAGTGCGGCGGCCCGAAGTTGACGCGCACGCTCGATCGCACCGCGAGGAAGCCCGCCTTTGACAGCAGCCGCACCGCCGCGTCGGCGTCCTCTTTGGGCGAGGACACCTCTTCGTTCCAGTCGATCGCGAGATCGACTTCGCGATACTTCGAGTCCGTCGACAGTCGCAGCCCGGGCACCTTGGACATCACCTCGACCGCAGCGTCGTGCATGCGCCGCCGCCACTCGGGCAAGCTCGCCGCAGGGACGCCGTAGATCTTGTGAAGCTTGCGGCCCTGCCGCACGAACGTGACGCCGCCGTTCTCGCTCACGACGGCGAGCGCCGGCGTCAGCTTCATGCACGTGTGTGCGAACCCGGCCGAGCGACCGGTGACCATCACCGTCGGAATACCCGCGGCACCCAGCCGCTCGAGTGCCTCGTAGGTCGAGGCCTCGATCCGGTCACCCGTCGTCATCGTTCCTTCGACGTCGCAGAACAACGCGCGGACCGGGCCGCGTAGATCCGAGAGAGGCCGTGTCATGGGGCGCGCTTCATAGCACGCACGCCCGCTGAAGATCGATCAGGCGATCAGGCGGAGCGCCATGTCCTGCTCCTTCACCATCGGCGTCTGCGGGCGGATCGAGCGCTCGCGCTGGCGCGCCAACCAATCTTCGAGATCGTTGGCGTTCAGCCGCACGATGCCACCGACCTTGAACACCGGCAGTGGGTCACCGGCGCGACGCGCCATGTAACGACACCAGCGCTCCGAGCGACAAAGAGCAGTCGCAATTGCCTTCCAGGTCTCGACAAAATTCGTCATGTACCGTCCTCCGTGACCGACGACTTGTGCAGTGCGTGTGCCGAGGTCGGACCACTGGGTCAAGCTGCCGAGATCAAAGGAACTTGGGCATCTTGAATGGCTAGGTAAACGCCGGACATTCACCACCAGGCGACGCAAAACCTGACACAGGTGTCGCTGCGCTGGCACATGACAACGCTGCCCAGTATCCTGTGGAGACATGCGTGGACTCTTGCGGCTTTGCGCCGCGGCTGGGGTCCTTGTGGGCGCGACCGTCGCGCACGCAGGGCCTGCCGAGCTGTATCCAATCTCCAAGGTTCAACGTGGCCAGACGGGCTACGGGATGACCACGTTCTCCGGAACGACACCCGAGCGGTTCACGTTCGAAGTCGTGTCGGTGGTCAGGAACTTCCTGCCGAAGCAGGACATCGTCCTGGTGAAGTCGAACGATCCGAAGCTCGCGGTGTCGGGGTTCTGGCAGGGCATGTCGGGCAGCCCGCTCTATCTCGATGACAAGCTGCTGTGCGCGTTCTCGTACGGCTTCCGGTTCAACAAGATCGCACTCGGTGGCTGCACGCCGATCGAATACATGAAGAAGGACGGCGATACGTATCGCCGCAACACGCCAGTCCAGGCGAGCTCCAAGAACGGACCGAAGATCGTCCAGCCCGCGAGCGCCTCGATCCAGGACTGGCGCCGGCTGACGCCGACGGTCGATGCCGCGGCCGCGCTCGATGCGCTCGGACCCGCGCGCAAGAGCTGGCTCCTGTCCGCTCCCCTGCCCGCGCCGGTGCCGCGGCCGTCACCGATCAACGGAGATCAAACGCTGACCGCGTCCGTGCCCCTCACCGTCGCCGGCTTCTCCGCACCCGCGTTCGCGCAGGTCGAGCGGTTGTTCGCGGAGACCAACGTCGTGCCGATGCGCGCCGGTGGAACGGCGAACCCGAAGACCGAGGGAGGAGGCCCGTCGAAGTTCGTGATGGGCGGCTCGATCGCGGTCGAGCTGATCCGCGGTGACATGTCCGCCGCGGCGGTCGGCACCGTGTCGCTCGTCGAGGGCGAGAAGGTCCTCGCGTTCGGCCACCCGATGTTCCAGAGCGGCGAGACCTACGCACCGGTGTCGACCGCATACGTCCACACCGTGATCCCGTCGGCGATGAGCGCGTTCGTGATGGGCTCCCCGGTCAAGGAGATCGGGTCACTCGTCCAGGATCGTCAGTCCGCGATCATGGCGGACACCGGCCTCCGCTCGCCGACGGTGCCGGTCGACATCTCGATCACGAGCGGCACCGACAAGCACAAGGAGACGGGGACGTTCCACGTCGAGCTACTCAACAACAAGTTCTTCACGCCCGCGCTGACCGGCGCCGCGCTGATGAACGCGATCAACTACTACCTCCCCGATCGCGACGATGTCACCGCGCGCATCGAGTCGACGGTGCGGATCAAGGGCCACGAGCCGATCAGCTTCGTCGATTACATGTACGCGAACGACGGTGCCGCTTCGGTGATGGGGGGCGTGCGTGGCCTCCGCGTGCTCGTGCCGCTGCTCCTCAACCCCTACGCTCCGGTCGTGATCGAGCGCGTCGACATCAAGGTCGACCTCCGGTTCGAGGCGAACTTTGGCGAGATCAAGGAGATCAAGGTTCCGAACGCCGAGCTCGTCCCCGGCCAGCGCAACACGCTCAAGGTGCTCATGAGCACGTGGGACGGCAAGGACATCATCGAGGACGTCCCGGTCGATGTTCCGCTCAGCTTCGCGGGCAGCATCGTCAACCTCGAGGTCACCGCCGGTGACAGCGCCAAGCTCGACGCGGCACCGCCCGTCGATCTGCCGTCATTGCTCGCCGCGTTCCGCAAGCTCTTGCCGGGCAACGTCTGGGCCGTGACGCTAAACCCTGCCGACGAGGGCGTCGCTCTCGAGGGCAAGCTCGTGCGTGACCTGCCGGCGAGCGCGCAGGACAAGCTGCGGCCGCAGTCGCACACGCAGCGTGCACAACCGTACAAACCGATCACGCGCACGGTGTCGCCGGCGAAGCGCGTCGTCAACGGCAGCGCGTCGGCTCTGGTCCGCGTCCGCGCGATCACTCGCTAGTCTTCGTCATCGATCTGATCTCTGGTTGATCTCTGTGGGGGATTCGTGAAAGCAGCTACTCGTCTGTCGCTCGCCGCCGGCCTCGCCGTCGGTGCCTTGGCGGTGCCCGCGGGCGCCGTCGTGACCTCGATGTGGACCGTCGAGACCTATCAGCAGTTCGACTCGGGGGACGCGACCAGCGCGCTCATCACGTCGACCGGTGAGCTGCGGCCCGGCTGGGACACCAAGCGCACCGCCGTCGAAGGCGATGCGGTGTGGGCGTCGCTCAAGCTCGCCGACGGCAGCGTGCTGATCGGCTCTGATGCAAACGGCGCGATCTTCCGCGTCAGCGGCGACGCGTCGAAGAAGCTCGTGTCGATTCCCGGCGCGATCGCCGTGGTCTCGCTCGCGCAGACCAGCGACGGCTCGGTGTGGGCCGGCGCGATGCCGGGCAACCGGCTCTACAAGATCGACGTCGGCGCCGGCAAAGCAACCGCCACCGCCACGCTCAAGGATGCAGAGACGATCTGGGCGCTCGCCGCCGCGGGCAACACCGTCTACGCGGGCACCGGTCCATCGGGCAAACTGTTCGCGATCAGCGGCGGCACCGCCAAGGAAGTGTTCGACACCGACGACAAGCGGATCACCGCGCTGACCGTCACCACCGACGGCATGGTGTGGATGGGCACCAGCGAGCGCGCGCTCGTCTTCCGCTACGACCCCAAGGAGGGCAAGGGTCGCGCCATGGCCGACTTCGCCGGCAACGAGGTCTCCTCGCTCGCGCCGTATCGCGACGGCGTGGTCGCCGCAGCGAACGAGCTCGCAGAGAATCCCGCGCCGACGGGCAAGACGCCCGCCCAGGTCGAAGGCGCCGAGAAGCCAAACGCGCCGAAGGGCCAGCCCGCGAAGACGCCCGACGTCGGCACCAAGCCCGGCGCCGACAAGGATCCACCGCCCGTCACCGACCTCGGGCGCAAGGGCGCGAAGAAGGGCAAGGGCGCGCTGTTCCGGATCGCCAGCGATGGCCGTCTCGATCAGCTGCACGCGCTGACGCAGACCTACTTCACCGCGGTCGCCGTGACCAAGGATGGGTCGGTCTACGCGGGCGCCGCCGACAAGGGCCGCGTCTACATGGTCGATGCAGAGGGTGCGGTCGCGACGGCGTTCGACGTCGACGAGCGCGCGGTCTCTCAGGTCTGGGCCGAGAAGTCCGGCGTCGCGTTCGCCACCGACGACGCCGCGTCCGTCTACCGCACCACCGGCCGCGCCGATCAGGCGCGCTACGTCAGCGACGTGCTCGACGCCAAGGCCGTCTCCCGGTTCGGCAAGCTGACCTGGGTCGCGCAGGGCAAGACCAAGATCGAGACGCGCTCGGGCAACACCGCGAAGCCAGGCGTCGGCTGGAGCGACTGGCAGTCGCCGACGCAGACCGGCAAGCTCGGCGGTGGCAACGAGGGCGGCAAGATCGCCAGCGCCTCGGGCCGCTACCTCCAGTTCCGCATCGCGCTCGAGGACGACAACGCGCGCGTCCGCCGCGTCACCGCGTACTACGTCCCGCAGAATCAGGCGACCAGCGTGCAGGACGTCACCGTCGAGCTCGCCACCAAGGAGAGCCTCCCCACGCTCAAGGACTCCGCCGCCAAGCCGCGCAGCCCGGTGATGAAGATCAAGTGGAAGGTCGAGAACCCCGACAGCGACGACACGACCTACACACTCGACGCCCGTCGCGACGGCGAAGCGAACTGGCGCCCGATCTCGGTCGGCAAGGTTCCGCTGACCGCCGTCACCTGGGAGTGGAACACCGAGACCTATCCCGACGGCTGGTACCGCGTGCGCGTCACCGCCTCCGATGCCGCCGCCAACTCGCTCGATCGTGCGCTGACCGCGAGCCAGACCACCACCATGTTCGCGATCGACAACACGCGCCCCTCGATCGAGAAGCTGAGCATCACCTATCCGCGCGCGCAGGCCCGCGCCTCCGATGCGCTGTCGACGATCGCCGAGATGGCCTACTCCGTTGACGACGGCCCGTGGCAGCTCGGCTCGACCTCCGACGGCCTCTACGACGACCTCGCCGAGGATCTCCGCCTCGATCTGCCGACCGGCCTCGCGCGCGGCACGCACACCCTCGCGGTGCGCGTCGCAGACGCGTCGGGCAATGTCGGCTCGACGTCGACGACGTTTGTGATCAAGTAGCGTCGCGGGGCGACGAGAGCGCGGAGCGTCGGGCGCTACGGCGAGCCGAGCATCCCATTCACCAGCGACAGCATGCTCTGCAGCTGCGCTCCGGTCATCACCGCGAGCACCGCGACATCTGCACCATCGGCCGTGACCTCGAGCTTGTCGAAGAAGCCCTGCGCTATGCCGAGCTGCCCCTGCGCCATCGTCGTGAGCTGCTGGGCCTCCTGGGCGCTCGACAGCCGGACGCGAACGCTCGCATCCATGCCGGTGGTGAGGTTGACGAAGCCGACGATCGCCTTGGGCTTCACGCCGAGGGCGGCCACCTGCTCGAACACGGTGCTGTTGCCGTTGATCACGGTCCACAGCGCGGCCTCGAGGTTGATGCGACCGACGAGCTCGGCGAACGCGGGGGACTTGCGCAGCGGTGCAGCACTGGCGAGCACGGCGGCGAAGGATGCCGACGTGGTCGCGGGGCCGATCATCGCGACGACGGTCGAATCGTCGACGAAACGGAACACGACGGGCGAACCGCCTGCACCCTCGGCGGCGATCGTGACGGTGCCGTCGGCGGCGACCTGAACGGCCGTGTCGCCGTCCTTGCGTACCTTGGCCATGCAGTCGGTCAGCCGGACGCGATCGAGGCCACTGACGACGAGGATCCCGTCTGGCGTATCCTGCTTGAGGTTCTTGATGCCGATCGTGATGCCGCGGACCGACGAGACGGGATCGAAGCCGCACACGGTCTTGAACCTCATGAGGTCACGACCGGCGGCGGCGAGCAGCTTGGTCTCGAGCATTGGCCAGACAGGGCTGCGCCGGAGCTGCTCTGCATCGAGGCTGAGCACGACCTCGCTGTCGATCGGCAGGAAGCCAACGGGATCAGCGAGCGTCGCACTGTAGTCGACGCCACCGCGGCCACCCGCCTTGTTGCTCGGCGTCGTGCCGCTGGTGCTACCGCCTGAGTTGAAGCACGCCGTGAGAAGGACCACACCGACGACAAGCGGGCGATAGCGCATGAAGGTGGGTTAGCACGAGGGTCACGGTCTCCACAACGGAAGCTGCGTGCACGGCTCGAGCAGCCGACCATCGGGCCGCCGCGCGCACAGCTCGATCGCGGTCCTGCTGACGGTGAGCACGATGAAGTGGTGCTCGCGCGCGATCGCTTGCATGCCATCGTCGACGGCACACGTGCGCCGGCCGGGAACGCCGCAGCTGATTGCATAGAGCGATGCGCCGCCGCCGCCGCTGACGACGTAGCGAATGCCGCCCGCTTCGCCGCGCTGATAGAGGTGGTCGTGGCCGGCGAGCAGGAGATCGACGTGATGGCGCGCGAGGATCGGCACGTAGCGGGTGCGCGCATCGACGCTGCCGCGGTGATAGCCGCGCGAGTACGGACCGTCGTGCGTCAGCACGAGGATCGCGCGGACCTTGCGGGCTCGAGCAGCAGCGAGATCGACCTCGAGCCAGGCCTGCTGAGCAGCGAGCTCGTACGAGTTTGAATCGAGCATCACGAGGTGAATGTCGGCGAGATCGTAGCTGTACCAGTACGTACCGACGGGACGGCCGGCGGGACCCGCGGGCAGCGCGAACGCATCGTCCGCACTGGCGCGCGCGCGCAGCCAGCCGAGATCGTGGTTGCCGATCGCGGCGAGATACGGGACCTGCGCGAGCAGCGGCGCGGTGATCGCGTAGAACCGCTGCCAGTCGGCTTCATCGGTGCCGTGCAGCACCATGTCACCGGTGACACCGACGAGATCGAGGGACTCGCCGAGCATCGCCTCGACGATCTTGCGATGCGTCGCATGACCACCGCGTACGTCACCGTAGATCCCGAGACGAATGACATCGCCGGCGCCGGGCATCGTGTTGAAGCGATACATCGCGGACTGACTCGCGCCCGCGGTGACGCGGTAGCGAACCTGGCTGCGCGCCGGCAGCTTCGGCAGCGCGAACGTGTGGCGCCGCGCGGGCGAGCTCGTCAGCTTCTGGTCGAGGACCTCGGCGGTTCCCCACTCGAGCACCGCCGCGGTGTCAGGGTCCGTCTCGACCACGATGCGCGCGCTGGTCGCGCCCGTCTCGACGAGGAGCGGGCCGCGCACGATGCCGCGGTTGCGGCGACCGGTCAGCTCGACGTCGATCGTGGGCGCGTGGCGGCGGCCCGACGGGCGCAGCTCGATCGCGAGGACGTTCGGACCGAGGCGCAACAGGCCCGGCGCGACCGGAATGTAGAACGTCTCGAGCTCGGGACCGTGCGGCCGATCGGCGAGCTCGACGGCTCCGGGCCGCCCGAGACCGCGGCGCATGACCTCGACGCCGTTGAGCCACGCGGCCGCGCCGTCCTCGTAACGCATCCGTAGCTCGAGGATCGCGAGGCCCTGATCGGAGGCCTCGAGGGTGAATGTCGTGACGCCGAACGCGGCGGCGATCCGCTGATCGTCGCGCGGTGGGCCGATCGCCGCGAGCCCACCACCGACGCCATACGGCCACGCCGCAGGGGCCGCTCCATCACCGAGCACGGCGATCGGTGTGGTCTCGCGCCCCGTCGCGACATCGAGGCCGCTGACCGCGAGCGCGCCGATCTGCGGCGCCAGGCGCGGCGCGGTGATCAGCTGCCACCGCCACGCGGCCGAGCGGGCCACGAGCGGAGCCTCGGGACCAGCGGCGGCGGAGCCCGCCATGCCGATCAAACCGAGCCCGAGAAGAACGACGAACCTGATGACGCGCATCGCGCGTCGATCGTGACTCAGGTGCGAGCGCGGCGCTCGCTGGCGCGAGCGAGATCGACGAGCTGCGGCAGCGAGTAACCGTCGAGGTGCGTCAGGAAATCCTTGTCCTTGGACTTCTGCTGCGCGGTGCCGATCGCGGCGATCAGCTTCTCGCGGTTGCCCCACTTGTCCTTGACGAAGGCGACCGTCTTCTGGAGGCGGAGGAGCTGCGCGTTCGACGCAGTCTTCAGTCGTGCCTCGAGCTGATCGGTGTCCTCGTTGGCGCGAGCGACCGAGGCGGCGAGCGCCTTGGCGAGCTCTGCCTTGCCCTTGTGGAGGTCAGTGACGCGGGCCCGCGGGTGACGCGAGCTGGTCTTGACGGCTGCGCCTTTGGCGGCCTTGGCCACCTTCGCAACCTTGGTGACCACGCGCTTCGGGGCAACAGCTGCTTTCTCGGTCTTCTTCGCCATTAGGGTGGCGAACCTTGCTCGGGGGAGGGCTTTTCGTCAAGCACAGACAGCAAGCGATTGACCTCGTCCATCGTCAGGGTCGCGCGGAACCGGACGACCGATTGCTCTGCAATCACGGTGACCTTGGCGACGATCGAGCCGAGCGACTTCAGCTGCGCTGCCATCCCGACGACCGCGAGCTCGGTCTTGGCCCACGATTCCAGCGTCTTGGCGGACTCGGCATCGCTCATCACGACCCCGAGCTGGACCTTTGCTCCGGCGGTCGCATCAAGCGTGGCGACGAACGCCTCGGGTTG
>JAYUYE010000147.1:0-2063 GCA_043752985.1 Myxococcales bacterium | reverse complement strand
GCGCGCACGATGCCGGTGACGCGGACGACCGCACCGTCGGCGGTGCTCGGATCGAGCACGGGCTTGCTGAGCAGCTCGCGACGCGCGCGACGGCGTTCGGCGACCCGACGCAGCTGGCCGACCGCGGCCGAGGTGGCGGCGACGGCGAGCATGCCCCAGCCGATCAGATCGCTCATCGCTCGCATGATCTACCGCGCATGCGCCAGTGTCGCTAGGGAGGATCGTTGCCGACGAGCAGCGGGAGGTTCTCCGCGCCGACAAACCGCAGCCGCTGCCGCGCTTCATCGCGATAGCCGCGCTCGCCTTGCGCGAATGGATCGACCTCGCGGCGGCCGACACCCGCGAGCGTCACCCGCGTCCCGGGCCGGACCACCCACTCGCGGTAACGCAGTCGTTCCGTGCTGTCGTAGGTCCCCCCCGGCCAGTAGCGATCGAGGACGGCGCGCTGTCGCGGATCGCTGCGGAACCCGCTGTGTGCCGTCAGCTGCTCCGTCATCCCGAGCAGGATCTGGCAGTGCGTCGGATCGATCACCGCATGATGACCAGCGTCGGCGAGCACGAATGGAACGGATTGCTTGTCGTAGACAAGAACGTGTTCGCCGCCGGCGAGCGTCTCTGTGACCTCGATGAGGTAGGCGACGCAGCTCACGCCACTGAGCGGCGCCGTCAGCGTCGTGTTGTCGTGAACGCGCACCGTTCCGGCGATCCGGCAGTGCAGGCCTTCGCGCAGCTCGCTGATCGGCGATGGCGCTGCAGCGCGCAGGCGGCGGCGCAAGCTGTTCGCGAGCGGCTCACCGAAGAACGCACGCAGCCGCGAGAGGAAGCGATCGAACATGGCGCTACAGCATTCTCGGATCGTCGCTGATCAACAGGGGATACCGCGCCGTGCCGGTGAACCGGAGCCGCTGTGGCCCGCTGTCGCGATACGTCCCCGTCGGTGCGGCGTCGGGATCCGGTTCGCGGACACCCGCTCCGTACACCGCGATCATATCGTCGACCTCCAGGATCGCCTCGCGGTACTGCAAACGATCGGTGTTGAACCAGTCGCGCTTGACCAGGCCCATGCGCTCGAGCGTGGCGCGCTGCTGCGGATCGGCGTCGAACGCCGCCTTGCTCTCGCTGACGAAGTCGAACGCCACCGAGATCTGGGCGTGTTCGGGATCGACCACCGCTCGCCCGCTCGCATCCTCGATGACGAACGTCATCGCGTCCTGCTCGGACCCGATCGTGGTGCGCTGGCCGAGGTGCTCGCGCGCGGCGACCACGATGATCGAATAGTAGACGCACAGCCGACCTGACAGCGGCGCCTCGAGCAGGCGCTTGCCCATCGGCCGAACGGTGCCGGTGATCCGGGCGACCGTGTTCTCGTCGAGCGAACCGAGCTCTGCGCGCGGTGCTCTGCGCAGCCGGCGGCGCAGCCGATCGTCCGCGAACAAGCTGTCGCCGACCGCGGCGATGAGTCGGCTCAGCGTCCCCATCGGATCGTCGGAAAGGCTGGCACGTGGAGGGGTTCCGGTAAAGTCGGCTTCGGCGCGAGATCGTCGACGATGGTAGGGTTCACAGCGTGAGCCTCGCAGAGCGTCGCTGGCTGCGGCTGTTCACGCTGTGCACGCTGTACGTCGCGCAGGGGATCCCGTGGGGATTCATGGCGACGACGATCCCGACCTACCTCGGTGCCCACGGGCTCGATCCGGCTGACATCGGCAAGGCGCTCGCGATGACGACGCTGCCGTACGCGTTCAAGTGGGTGTGGGGACCGATCATCGACAGCTTCACCATCCCGCGGTTCGGGCGGCGGCGGCCGTGGATCGTGTTCGCGCAGCTGATGATGGCGCTCACGGTCGCGACGATGATCCTGATTCCGGATCTCACGCTCGATCTGAAGTTACTCGCGTGGATGATCCTGATCCACACGGTGTTCAATGCGCTGCAGGACGTCGCGGTCGATGGGCTCGCGGTCGATCTCCTGACCGATGACGAGCGTGGCAGGGCGAACGGCCTGATGTACGCGTGCAAGTACGGCGGTGGGGCGATCGGCGGCTACGGAATGACGAAGGTGATCA
>JAYUYE010000146.1:0-2064 GCA_043752985.1 Myxococcales bacterium | reverse complement strand
CGCACGCCCCGCGCGCTCCTTGGTGAACGCCTGGGTCGGGACGACGGTGATCGCCTGGCCATACCGATTCGCGATGTCGTTGGAGACGACGACACACGTCCGCGTCTTGCGCGGCTCCACGCCGACCGACGGATCGCAGTTGATCCAGACCACGTCGCCCCGTGACAGCACGAGCGGCTCGGGGCTACGCGTCATCGAGAAGCCCTGCGAGCTGCGCGCTCTCCAGGTCACGCAAGATGTCCTTCGCGTCGTCACGGCCCGCCGCGTAGTCGGACGCGAGCTTGCGGAGACGCTCGGTGCGGTCACGCTGTTCGACGGCCTCTTTCACGAGCTGTCGCGCCAGGCTCGCGACAGCAATCTTGGCCGACGACGCGTGCCGTTCGAGCCACGCAAGCGTGTCGGAATCGAGTGTCAGATTCAGCCGACTCATGACACGAGTATACGTGCCACAAACGGTCGCGCAAGCTCACGCTAGGAACGCCGCCGCCGGCGCAGTCCGACGAGGATCACGAGGGCGCCGATAGATCCGGACCCGCCCGTCGCGCAGCCACCACTATCCGTGGGATCGGGCTCACCGTCGGGTGACGTCGGTCCCGTCCGCGGGTGGACGACGATCGACATGGTCTGCTTGGGGCCGAACCAGGCGACGCCTTCCTGCACGAGCTGGAAGGTCTCGTCGAAGGTCGTCGTCTCGGTGACCTCGGGGGCGACCATCGCCCACGAGAACCGGCCGGTCGCGCCGGGCGCGATCGTCATGTCGGGAGGCGACGGACGGTTCGGCGCGACCCAGTTCTCTGCCTTGAAGAAGGCCGACTCGCGATCCTGTGGGTCCTGGGTGCCGACGCGGGTCTTGGCCGCGGTCCACGCGACATCACCGGTGTTCTCGAGCTCGAGATAGACGACGGCTTCTTCGCCGGAGACGAGCTCGAGTGGAGCGTCGACCGCAGACGCCGTCGCGCCGAGCTCCTTCGCCGGGCAGTGGCGCGCATCGCCGGCGCCGGTCGCGCGGATCGCGAGGTGGTTTGCGACGACGCGCTGCTGACCGTCGGAGGGATTGTTGACGGTACCGGTACCCGCGAGCCACATCGCGGAGGAGCCACCGCCGTCGAGGTTGACCGCATCGGTCGCGCCGAGGCCCTGGAACAGGGTGACCATCTCGTCGCAGGTCATGCCGATCCGCGTGGTCGCGCGGCCGTCGATCACGGCGAGGTAGAGCTTGGTGCGATCGGCGTTGAAGCCGAGCGCGGTGCGCGGGTGACGCGCGGTGCACAGCGAGTCGCCGTTGTTGTCGCGGCGGGCGCCGCCGACGAGGATCGTCGGGTGACCGCCAACGACCTCGCGAGCCCACGGTGCGATGCCGCCGGTGCCTTCGTGGCCGGGGATCGCGACCTGGTTCGCGCCGAACTGGATCGGTGCGACGTAGGTGTGGTCGGCACCGCCCCACCCGACGCCGTTGCTCATGGCGGGGCCGTTCGTCGAGTAGTTGTTGAACGAGAAGAAGTCGCCGTTGACCGCGGCCTGCGCGTTGACCGCGGTGCCGAAGCTCGAGACGGTGCGCTGGCGTTCAGCGGTCGCGGTGGCACGCACGCTGACGCCAGGAGCGCAGAGGTCGACCACGAGAACGTTGATGTTCTGGTTCGTGGTGACGCGACGCAGACGGCGAACGCCGGGAAATGGATCGGACCAGGTGTCCGCAGCCTCGACCGGCGCGATGGCACCGACGATGAGGAACGCGATGAGAAACGGGCGCATCCACTGCGTAAGGCAAGGCGCGGTCCAGGTCAGCGATGACCAGATTGCGCGCACATGTGCACGACCTGGAGACCCCGCTGCCCACGCAGATGAGCAGGACCGAGGCCGACCGTCTGCACTGACTCCCGTTACGCCGACAGCTTGCGCTTGATCAGGAGACCGATGCCGCCGACGACGACGAATGGAAACAGGAAGTTCGTGCGGATGCGCATGGCCACGTAGCCGATGCCGAACGCGAGCGCGACGCTCTTGCCCGGGTGCTCGTTGACGAACTTCACCAGCTCGTCGTACGCCGCCGCCGCCTTGTCGCGA
>JAYUYE010000145.1:0-2065 GCA_043752985.1 Myxococcales bacterium | reverse complement strand
GTGAACGGCACCTTGTAGAGCACCGACGGCTGGCCGCGATACGCCACGCCGTAGTCCGCCCACGGAATGCCGGTCGGAGACGGCCGATCGTTCGCGCTGTAGTTCGCGTTGTGGTCGAACTCCTTTGCGACCTCGACCCACATCACGTAGTCGCCCGCGACGAGCGTGTCGGGAATCGCCCAGCTGACATCCGCGATCACACCCGGCGGTGGCGTCGCCTGCGAGACCGCATCGAATGGATTGAGTGGGTTGAACATGTCGACATCGAGCGAGTCGACATCGACAACGCGCATGAGGTCCTGGCGCGGTGGATACTTGCTGCGCCTGGTCGGATCAAATCGACCCTTGTCGGTTCCGACGAAGTTGGGCGACGCGCAGGTCAACGCATCCCACGCCGGCTCGATCCGCTGCATCGGCCGGCAGTAGTACGCCTCGGGCGAGCTCTCGCCCGCCTGGTGCGAGACGTTGGTGTCCTCACCGCTCTGAAAGACGAGCTCGGGAAACTCGAGCCCGTGCTTGTGCGCCCACACCGGGAACGTCGTGGTCCGCCGACCATACGGCCACAGCGGCCCGCTGTTGAGGTCGAAGCGCCCCGGGCGGTTGCCGAGCCCGTACGTTCCGGTCTCCTGCGTGATGAACACGGTATCGACGTAGACGCCGCTGCGGTCCTCGATCCACGCGACGATCTGCGGCGGCGGATTGACGCCGGGCGACTGATCTGTCCGCTGCATCGGCTGGAACGCCAGCTCGACAACGCGGCACTCGTTGGGGGCCGCGGCGGCCGGGGCCGCGACCAGCGTGATGGAAGCGAGCGCAGCAAGACGAACGAAGACCATGCCCTGGCATCTTTGCCGGCAGCGCCGCCGGGAACAACCACGAAAGATAGGTAAGCTCGCGCGGGCGTGACCAACCGGCGGATCGCCCTGACGACGCTCGCGCTCGTCGTCGCTGTTCATCTCGCGATCGTCCTCTCGATCGCCCGTCAGCCACTCCGCGTCAGCTCCGCCCCGCCGACCGAGCGCTCCGCGATCTGGCCGCTGCACCACGACACGGTTCACCGCGCCGGGCCGGGCGGCGACTTCTTCGCGATCTATCATGCGGGTATCAAGTCCGCGCGGGGCGAGAGCCCGTACGACAACACGGAGAACCCGCGGGTCACGCCAGAGTTCTTCCCGTTTCGTTATCTACCCGTCGTCGCGCAGACCGTCGGCCGTGCCGTGATCACGGTCCCGCCCCAGACGGCTCATCGCGCCTGGATCGTGGTCCTCGAGCTGCTTCTCCTCGGCTGCGCGCTGCTGCTCTGGCGCGAGCTCAAGACGCTCGAGTGGCGCGTCGGCGTGATCGCGCCGCTCCTGCTCTCGAGCCCGTACTTCCTCGAGCTGCACATGGGGCAGTTCACGTTCGCGACGTCGGCGCTGCTCGCGACCGGCCTCTACTACCTCGATCGATCCTCGAAGAAGTCCCTCGCCGGCGGCACCGCCGCATTCGCCGCCGCCGTCCTCCTCAAGGTGTTCCCGCTCGTCGCGGGCGCTGCCCTGCTCCGCTATCGCCGCGGCTTCCTCGCCGGTGCGATCGCCGCGATCCTCGTGGTCGCGCTCAGCCTCCCCTACTTCCTTGGCCACGAGGCCGACTGGAGCTCGTTCGCGAAGACCAACTTCGGCGACACCAAGACCGAAGGTTTCCACGGCGGCAACTACGGCTTCCTCTACGTCCTGTTCCTCTACGCGAAGGACACCGGCGGCCACCCCTCGGTGCTCCACTTCCTCGAGTTCGCGCGCATCTGGCAGTTCGCCGTCCTCGGCATCACCGCCGCGCTCGTCCTCTGGCGCAAGCCGACGATGCTCACCGGTGGCCTCGTCCTCGCGTTCGCGCACATGAATTCGTACAAGCACGTGTGGGAACACCACGCGAGCGGCGCGCTCGTGCTCGCGGCGTTCCTCCTGATCCGCATGAACCAGGACCGCGTGTGGTGGGGCCGCTGGATCATCCTCGGGTGCATCGTGATCATCGCGCTGCCCACGCCGTTCTTCTTCGTCGATGCGATCGATCCCACGGTCTACGACCC
>JAYUYE010000144.1:0-23920 GCA_043752985.1 Myxococcales bacterium | reverse complement strand
AGTCCGTTCGGTAGCTCGAACTTCTGGTACACGATCTTCGGTTCGACGGACTGCGCGTGCGCGGGGAGCGCGAACGCGACGAGCAGCAGCAGCGTCAGCAAGCGTTTCATGGGGCGGACACTAGCGCACGTTCACGCCCGGAACACGCAAACAGAAGGGGCTCCGTGCCTCGTGCACGGAGCCCCAGGGTGTCGCAGCGAGCGTCGCAGCGAGCGTCGCAGCGAGCGGGTCTAGTTTCCGATCTTGAAGCCGCCCTTGGCCTCGCCCTTCACCTTGAGCGACGGCGCCTTGATCTTCACCTCGGGCGCCTTGATCTTCACCTTGATGTCCGCAGCCGCCTTCGCCGAGGCCGCTGCCTCCGCGCGCGCGCGCGCCGCCGCGTCCGCCGCTGCATTGACGCTCGCAACGACCTTCGCCGTGACGTCGGGAACCCCGACCTTGACCTTGACGGTCGGAACGCGGATGTCGACCTTCGCGCCGACCTTCGCCTTCGCATCGCCGCGCATGTCAGGAGCGTTGACGTTGCCGCCCGCTCCCGCGCCGACTTTCCAGCTCGCGCGCGCCTTCGCACCCGCGTTGAAGTCGGGCGCGCCGACCTTGATCTTCATCCCGACCGGGACCTTCCACGCCGCACGGAAGTTTGCGCGCGGCTCGGGCGCCGACACCTTGAGGCGGGTGTCGTACTTGCCACGCAGGTCGCTACCGAGGAGGACCTTCGCCTTGAGCGTCGGCGGCCGGACGTACCAGCCAACCTTGGCGCGGAACGGGGCCGGGTTGACCTTCGCGCTCGCGCGCCAGCTCATCGACGGTGCAGCAACCCACACCGGGCGAGCCGATGCCGTGTAGCGAAGCTCGGGCGCGAGCCAGATCTTGCTCTTCACGCGGCCACGGATGCGCGTGGGATCGATCGCCGGCGCTTCGACCTTGGCGTAGAACTCGGGAACCGTGACGCCGACGAGCCGCGCGTGAACGCGGCCGCGCGGGTGGTGCACGTAGTACTGCATGCGCAACGGCTCGAAGTACGCCGTCGCCGTGACCTCGTAGCGCTTCGGCCACAGGATCGCTGCATCGACGCGCGGCAACGCGACGTCCCACGTCGTCACCACGTCGGGGTGGCGGACGTAGAGATCGGTGGCGAGCACCGCGTGCGACGAGTACGCCCAGGTCAGCGCCTCGAGGCGCATGCCGAGGCTAAACGATGCGTCGATCGACGCCGCACCGTCGGGCAGCGCGGCTTCGTAGCTCGCCGTATCGCCCTTGTCGGCGGCGACGGACGCAGTTGCCTCGAACGTCGCGACCGAGTCGGCGACTGCATCGAGATCGGCGTACGCGACGACGAGCGACTTCTCGAGCTCGGCCATCGCTTCGGAGTGCGCATTCACCGCCGCGGAGATCTCGAGCTTGGCATCGCGCTCGTCGCGCCAGGTGCCCCAGTCATCGACCGGCCACGGGCTCGAGCCGCCGACGGTACCATTCGCCTCGATCGTCGCGGTGGCTCCACCGTTGACGACCACCGGCTCTGCATCGAATGCAGACAGACCGAACAGATCGACCATGCCCGCTTCGACACCGATCCGAACATCGCCGGATGCGGCGACGCCGACGCCATAGACCGTGCCGCGCGTGACGACGACGCCCGCGGTCGTGTAGACGCGGAACGCGCCTTCACCCGGTGCGCGCGGCGTCACGGTGAACCGAGCGAGTCCACCGAGGACCGCAGCGCCCGACGCCGGATCCGCCGTGCTCTCGCGGCTCGCGATGGCAACGGTCGAGACCTCGGCAACTTCCATCACGCTCTCATCGGCGAGCGCGACCGTGGCGGTCGAATTCTCGCCGGTGCGGATCTGATCGCCCGGATACAGCTTGGTGTCGTCCTTCGCGGCGGCGAACGTCGGCTCGCCCACGCGGCGGAGCTCCACGGTTCCCTTGACCGCGGTCACGATCGCCGCGGGACCTTCCTTGTCATCACGCTGGATGCCACCGGCGGCCACGCCCGCGGGCGACGCGGTATCCAGGGTCGCCGACTTCGGCGCGGTGTCCTTCGTGTCCTTCGTGTCCTTGGTGTCCTTCGTGTCCTTCATGTCCTTGGCGGCGGTGGGGTCTGCTGCCTTGCCTGCGGTCGGCTGCTGCTTGGCCTCGTCGCCCTTCTTGCACGCGCCCAGTCCCAGGAAGCTCACCAGGATCGCCATCGCTATCGTTCGACGCATTCGGACCTTCACTTTCGGGCCGAGGATGGGCGCTCCCCGTCGGTGGCGCCACACGAAACGGGTGAGGACCCGGTTAGCAGGCGCACAGTGTGGCGGAACCGCACACGGGCGGTAGACTCGTGAGATGACCATGGCTGATCTCGGCCCCGAACGCCCCGGGCAGGCGTCGGACACGCGCCAGATGAGCGATGTCGATCGTGTGAGCCAACCTGCCCGCGTCAGCGGCCGCATGTTCTGGCTCGCGCTCACGCTGATCATCCTGGGCGTCGCGGTGTTCTTCGTGGTTCGCTGACGATGCCACCGCCGACTCCGCCGACTCCGTACGAGCTACTCGGTGGCGCCGACAAGGTCCGCGCGCTGGTCGAGCGGTTCTACGACGTGATGAGCGAACGCGAGCCCGAGCTCGCACGCCTGCATCCGTGCGATCCGGACGGCCACGTCGCGCGCGTCCCGCGCGATCGATTCGCGCTGTTCTTGATCGGTTGGCTCGGCGGTCCCGAGGACTACGTCGCGCAGCACGGCCATCCGCGCCTGCGCATGCGCCACGGCCGCGTCGCGGTCAACGTCGCGATGCGCGATGCCTGGCTGCGCTGCATGAACACCGCGATGCAAGAGCTCTCGATCAGCGGAGATGTCCGGACGTTTCTCGACGCGCGGTTCGCAGAAGTTGCGGACTTCCTGCGCAACGCGGCGGATTGATCCGGCGAGCACCGGCAGCGAGTGGCGATGGCGGCGATCGCAATCAGCTCGGCGCGTGCCCGGAGCAGGAGACATGCCGTGAACAGCGGGCGCACGATCCGGAGCAAGCCCGTGGCGATGCCCGATCCCGCCGCCGACATCGCGACGGCTGGAGAGCGCGCTGCTACGGTGCGCGAATGGATGCTCGAATCGACGAAGTGATCGAAGCGTGGTTCGGCCCAGGTGATGTCCCGAGCGCGGAGACGTACCAGCGCTGGTTCACCCGGAGCTCCGTGGTCGATGACGAGCTCCGCACAAAGTTCGGATCGCTGCACGCCGATGCCGTCGCGGGCACGCTCGACCGCTGGCGCGAGACGGTTCGTGGCGAGCTCGCGCTGATCATCTTGCTCGATCAGATGTCGCGCAATCTGTACCGCGATGATCGCCGCGCGTTCGAGAACGACGATGTCGCGCTGTCGCTCGCACGCGATCTCGCCCGCAGCAGTTCCCGCGCCCGCGAGCTCACGCCGTATCAGCGCATGGTCGCGCTGATTCCGTTCGAGCACGCCGAGAATCGCGAGGCCCAGGCCGAGGGCGTCGCCGCTTTCTCGACCCTCGTCGACGAGGTCCGCGACAACCACCCGGCCGCCGCCGAGATGATCGCAGGCACTCTCACGTACGCCGAGAAGCATCGCGATATCGTCGAGAAGTTCGGGCGGTTCCCGCATCGCAACGCCGTGCTCGGCCGGACTTCCACCGTCGAGGAGCTCGCGTTCCTGGAGACGCCGGGTTCGAGGTTCTAGAGGTGCGTGAGCAGACCGTGCAGCCGCGCGCGCCGGACCTGATCCCACACGCCCTGTAACGTGTTGCGCGGCGTCACCACGAAGCGCTCGGTGTGGAACGCGTTGTAGAGCAGGCGCCGGCCGTCCTCGCGCTCGCAGAGGGTCAGGATCGCGTTGCCGAAGATCCGGTGCTCCGGCTTCGGTCTCAGCCCGTGGCCGACGATCAGATCGTTCGGGATTGGCCCTGTCAGCCCGAGGACGCGCGCCTTGCGATCGGGCGCGATGTCGGTGAACCCCGCGCCGCGCATACGCTCACCCTCGGCAGGTCGCTGCGCATACGTCGCGCCCGCGTCGGCGCGGCCGTCGAACACCGCGCGCACGACCTCGGCATGCGAACGCAGAAACAGCTCGCGGCCAAAGAAGTTGTCAGGGTCGAGGCGCTGCGCCGCGATCGCGAGCCGTGGATACAGATAGCCGGCGGCCGAGGTGCGATCGACCCATGCGATCGTCTTGCCGCGCAGATCCGCAATCGTCTTGAGCGAGCGCTCGCCATCGACGAACAGTGCGCCGCAGTACTCGGTGCTGCCGTGGCGCTCGGCGGAGAGCAGCGGACGGAGCTGGATGTGCTCGCCCGCCATCACGAGCAGGGCGGGAGACATCCACGCATAGTCCACGCGATCTTTCTCGAGCTCGGAGGTCAGGTCGGTGTAGCTCTCGGGGTGGACGCACGCGATCGTGGCGTCGAGCAGCTTGCCGAGCGCCTTGCACAGCTCGCCGAGCGCGGTGCGACTGTCTCCCGGCGTGGCCGAGGGGACCACCGCGAGCGTGATCGACGGCATTGCGTCCCAGTCTACACGCGTCACGCGCCGGGTGCGGTAGAACGGGGACGTGGAGCGCCTCGCACCCTCGGCACCGGCGGTCGCCGAACCGCGCGCCATGTGTGCGCGCTGCCGACGCCCGCAGACCGTGTGTTACTGCGCCGCCCTCCCCCGGCTCGAGACGCGCACCCGGATCGTGATCCTCCAGCACCCGCGCGAGCGCGACATGCCGATCGGCACCGCACGGATGGCATCGCTGTGCTTGCCGCAGGCGCGGCTGCACGTCGGGATGCGGTGGGACACCAGCGCGCCGCTCGCGAAGGCGCTGGGCGATCCGGCGTACCCGCCGATCCTCCTCTATCCGGGGCCCGGCGCGAAGGACATCTTGCGCGAGCCACCCGCGGGCCCGGTCACGCTGGTCGTCGTCGACGGCACGTGGTCGCAGGCGAAGTCCGTGGTTCGCGACAACCCGCTGCTGCAGAGTCTGCCGCGCTACGCGTTCGCGTCGCCGGAACCTTCGCAGTACCGGATCCGCCGCGAGCCGCAGGTCGAGTTTGTGTCGACGATCGAGGCCTTGATGTACGTCCTCGGTGCGCTCGAGGGTGAGCCCGAGCGGTTCCGTGCGCTGCTCGCTCCGCTCACCACGATGGTCGACAATCAGCTCGCAGCCCAGGCCGCGCATCCGCGGCGGCGCCCGAGGCATCCACGCGGTCCGCGTTCCGAGCGGCGCCCGCTGGCCGATGCGGTGCTCGATCGGATCGCAGACATCGTCTGCCTCGTCGGCGAGGCGAATGCGTGGCCGTATCACGCGGCCGGCACGGTGGGGTCGCGCGACGAGCTCATTCAAGTCGTCGCGCACCGGCCGGTCACCGGCGAGACGTTTGCGCGGATCGCCGCTCCCCAGCGCGCGCTGTCACCGACGACGTGCTTCCACACCGGACTGCCCGAGGAGCTGCTGCTCGCCGGTGCGCCGCGCGCCGAGGTGCTCGCCGAGCTCGAGAGCTTCCTGCGCCCGACCGACATCGTTTGCGCGTGGGGTCACTACGGCGTCTCGCTCGTCGCGGATGCGGGTGCCGAGCTTCCCGCCCAGCGCGTCGATCTTCGCGCCGCCGCACAGCGATTCACCGCCAAGAAGATCGGCACGCTGGAGGCCTATGCGGCCTCGCTCGGCATGATCCCCGGCCCGCTCGCCAAGGGTCGCGCAGGACTGCGGGTCGCGATGCTCGCGCACATCGTGCGCGCGTGGCGTGATCAGTTCGCGACGACGCCGTAGTAGCGCTCGAATCGACGCATCTGCTCTTCGATCTTCTGGACGCGCGTGGACATCCTGCAGGTCGGCGAGTCATCGCGCGACCCCGTGCAATCAGCGTCCGCGCGCGTGTAGCGCAGGTTCTCACGCGTGACCTCGAGGTCGCGCTGCGCGGTCTCGAGCTGGGCCTCGAGCTGCTGGTACTCGCGATTCTTCTCGAGGTTCTTGCACGCCTTGATCTGCGCCTTGTTCGTCTTCACGACGGTCTCGGCCTCGGCGAGCAGCGCACGGCCGGGCGGGCTCTCGAGGCCATCGAGATCGATCCGCTCGTGGTTCTCGAGCGCGAGCTCGACCGCGGCAAGATCCTGCTCGAGGACACAGCCGGCCTTGGCGTCCGCGTCGGCGTGGATGCGGGCGACGCTGCGCTCGACCTCGCGCAGGCGCTTCGACACGAGGTCACCGGTCTTCGCGACCTGGGTGCGGACATCCTTGATCTGCACGGCGAACGCCATCGAGCGCGACAGCTTGTCGGGCGTGACGCCGGTGCGGAGCTGGCCGACGAGGCGATTCTCCCACGCGCGCATCCGCGACTCGTCCTTGCTCAGCGGCTCCTTGTACGCGAGCGGCGCGGGCTTGTAGCCGCACGCGACGTCGTAGCCAACGACACCGTCCTTGTCGCTGACGTCGCACATGCACGCGACCTGCGCGAGCAAGTGATCGGATTCGGTGCGCCAGTGCGTGGTCGCGACGCGCATCGTCCGCGCATCAGCGATCGACATCGGGCAATCGACCCCGATCTCGGAGGCCTCGAGCCAGAGCCGGACGTCCGGTGAGTACGGCGACGCCGAGTTCATCGCGGCACGGTTCCCCGTGGTCCTCGATCCTTGGCCAGCACACCCTACGAGGACGACCGCGATGACCATGAAGCGCATGCGGGTGCATACGGATCCAAGCACCGAACCCGGATCAACAGCTTTATCGTGACGTGACCACATCGCTGACAGTCCGGACGTTCCGGCTGCCAGCGCAGTCGCAGATCATCGCAAGTGCCCGGCAGTGCGTGCTTTTTGCGCACGCCGCTTCGACAGCTCCACGCCGATCGCATCGAGCCCATGGGCATTCGCGGCGGCCAGCGCCGACCCTTGTCCGCAGAACGGATCGACCACGACCCGCGCCCCCGTGGAGGCGATGAATCCGATCGCGACCTCGCACGCGGCGGTGCCCATCGCCCGCGCCCAGCTCATCTTGCCAAGCGCCGGCAAGACATCCGGGGTGGATGCACCAGGGGCGAGCCGGCGCTCGCGGCTCACGCACACGAGGTGCGCATACGCGGGACGGCCGAACGTCGTCATGCCGGCCGGCACGCGACACACGATCTTGTGGAACAGCGCGTGACTGCCGGCGGCCTCGGCGCCGCACAGCACCATGTGGCCCTTGTCGATCCAGCGGCCGTCGTACTTCACGTCGGTTTGATAGAACACAGCGACCGCGTCGTCGGCGACCGCGCGACACGCGAGCGCGACGGTGTCGATGAACCACGTGCGCCAGCCCGCAACGCCGAGCTCCGGGAGCTCGCTGTGATCGGGCAGCGACGTGAACACGGCGTGGTCAGCGGGCAGCGGCGTCGCGAGAAAACCGAGGCCGTCGCCGTGATGAACGACGCGCGACGCGGTCACTGGGGATCGACGACGAAGTGATCGTACTTGACCGGGTTCGCGGGCGGCGTCGCGCCAAGCGCGGTCAGCGCGCTATCGAGCTCGAGGACGTTCGCCGCCGTCAGCTGCAGCACGTGCTCCATCGGCTGATACGTCGTGCCGTACGGATAGTTGATCTTCGGCGTCGACGTCATCTCGACGTGTGCACCGAGCACGTGCGCGATCGGATGCGTCGCGACGAACTGCGCGAGGCGCCCGATGCTGATCCGATACATCGTCCAGTCGTTGATGAAGAGCAGACCGGGATACAGCGTGTCACCGGTGAGGAGGAGGCCTGTCTGCCGATCGTAGATCGCGATGTGGGTCTGCTCGTGGCCCGGGATCGCGAGAACATCGAGCACGCGGCCACCGAGATCGATCGTCCCGGCGCCCATCGGCCACGTCGTGATCCCGAACGCGGCCTGTACGGCGGCGCGCGTGGTTCCGACAACGGTCGTGTTCGGCTGGCCGGAGAACCGCGAATCGCTGGCGACGTGATCGCCGTGGGCGTGCGAGTGCGCTGCGGTCAACGGCTTGGTTCCGATCAGCCCGCGCACCGTGTCGCGCAGCGTGGCCGTGGTGGTCGCGCCGGTGTCGAGAACGAGCGCGCTCGTCGTGCCCTGGAGCAGGTAGATATACGGAGCCTCGAACGTGCGGCACTTGTTCTGCCGGATGATGTGCGTCGTCGCGTTGTAGGCGTGAACCTGGACCTCGGGGTCCGTGTTCGCTCCGCAGCTCTGCGAGCCGTGTATCCAGCTCACCGCGAGCGAGCCCGGCACCAGTCCGCCCGCCGGCGCGTCGACGAGCACGGGGGCGTCCGCGCTCCCGTCACCGACCGATGCATCGATCGAGCCATCGCCGCCCGCAGCGGTCTCGCATGCGGCGAGGACGAGCAGGATCCCGTGCAACCGCATGCGCATAGTGAACCACGCCTGTTCCACCGACGGCTGCGAATTGCACTCCGGTGCGAAGCACACGTCACACGTCCTGCGCGGTTGACTCCGCGTGCTCCGCGAGCGAACTCTTGGGGTCAGATTCAATGTTCTGCACTGCCGAACGGACGCGATTCCGGTGACGCTCGATCTTGCCACGGCGGCCAGGCAGCTACTCGCGTCCGAAGGGAATGTCGGCGCTCCGATGGCCGACCGCGTTGCGCGCGCGTGCGAGCGCGCCACCGTTCACCTCGCGCGACTCGTGGGCCTGACCGGAGTCCACACGCTGTTTCACCGCAGCCTGGTGCTGTCGAGCGCGACCTATCCGTGGCTCGTCGACGGCACGGCTGGCAGGAGCGGTTCCGGCGAAAATCCGTTCGAGTCCCTTCGCGACCGCATGTTGCCGCAGGGCTCCGACGCGATCGTCGATTCCTTCGTGCTTGTCCTGTCCACGTTCATTGGCCTCCTCGGCCGGCTGATCGGCGAAGACCTGGTGTGGCGCCTGCTACATGAAGTCTGGCCGTCGGTGTTTGTCGACGCTGCAAAGGTGCTTCCGTGACCGAGCGAGTACAGATCGTCAAGCTACCAACCCACATTCCAGGTCTCGATGACGTGCTCGGTGGCGGGTTGCCAGAGTACTCGTTCAACCTGATCGCCGGTGGGCCCGGAACGGGCAAGACCACGCTCGCTCATCAGCTCATGTTCGGCATGGCGACGGCCGAGCGGCCCGCGCTCTTCATCACGATCCTTGGCGAGCCGCCGGTCAAGATGCTGCGCTACCAGCAGCAGTACTCGTTCTTCGACACCACGAAGGTGCCGGGCACCGTCAGGTTCCTCCACCTCGGTGACGAGCTGATCGCCGATGGTCTCCAGAAGGTGCTCGCGAGTATCGTCCGCGAAGTCGAGACCACCCAGCCGCGACTCGTGTTCGTGGACTCGTTTCGCGCGGTGGTGCGCAAGGCGAGGGAGCCGGGGCAGATGGAGCTGCAGAGCTTTGTCCAGCGCCTCGCTCTGCACTTGACGACCTGGGAAGCCACGACGTTTCTGATCGGCGAGTACGACGGGACCGGCGAGGCCGATGGCAACCCGATCTTCACCATCGCCGATGGCCTGTTCTGGCTGACGCAGGAGGCGAACCGCAACTCGGTGGTCCGCAAGATTCAGGTCGTGAAGATGCGTGGCCAGGGATCGATCCCCGGCGTCCACACGATGAAGATGTCGGACGCGGGCGTCCGGATCTACCCCCGGCTACCGAGTCCCGAAGAGCCGAGGAACCCGGTCGCGCACAAGGGCGAGAAGCGCAAGACCGGCATCGCCGGGCTCGACGCGATGCTCGGTGGCGGCATCCCGTCAGGATACTCGGTAATGGTCGTGGGCCCGTCAGGTTCGGGGAAGACGATCCTGTCCACGCAGTTCATCCGCGAGGGCATCAAGAACAACGAGCGCGGTGTCATCGCCGTGTTCGAGAAGCGGCCCGACGAGTACCTGACCACCGCGCCCTACGCCACCGAGCTCGAGCAGCTGGTCAAGGACGGCAAGCTGAAGATGCTGTACCTGCGCCCACTCGACCTGTCGGTCGACGAGACGATGGAGGAGCTCGCGGCGGCAGTGAGGGACGTCGGAGCGACGCGCGTGGTGATCGACTCGCTGATGGGCTTCGAGCTCGCACTCGCTCCTACGTTCCAGGCGGACTTCCGCGAGTCGCTGTACCGCCTGGTCGGCGCGCTGGTTCGGCTCGGCGTCACGGTGCTGATGACCGCGGAGCTCACGGAGTCGTACACCGAGCTGAGGTTGAGCCCGCACGGCATCTCGTTTTTGACGGATGGCATCATCCTCCAGCGCTATGCCGAGCTCGATGGTGAGCTCAAGCGCGTGATGGTCGTCGCGAAGATGCGCGGCTTCGACCACCACAAGCAGCTGCGTCTGTACGAGATCACGAAGGACGGCATCGTCGTGGGCGCGCCGCTCGTGGAATACGAGCAGGTCCTCGTCGGAACGCCGAAGCGTAAGTAGACGCACGATGGCAGGCACGACGGAGATGAAAGCGCTCCGCACCGAGCACGAGTCACTGCTGGTGCAGATGCGCGAGGCAAACGAACGCCTGGTGCTCGCCGCGATCCATGCGGACGAGCTCGTCGATCTTGCCAATGCCGCGCGCGAGGCGGCCGCCGACAACGCCGAGCGCTTCCGCTCGCTCGTGACGTCATCGGCGGCGGTCGTGTGGAGCGCGGACGCGAGCGGCCGCATTCGAATCGATCGAGAGAGCTGGAGCGAGTACGTCGGGATCGAGCTCGCTGACGGCGATGAAGCCGGCTGGCTCGTGGCCGTGGCTCCCCAGGACCACGAGCTGATCCGGACCACGTGGCAAGCCGCGCGAGACCAGTCCGCCCCGTACACCTGCCAGCATCGCCTGCACAGGCGTGACGGCACGTACGGCTGGGTCGTCTCCCGCGCGGCACCGATCAAGAAGGATGGCGTCGTCCGCGAGTGGATCGGCATGATGACCGACGTCTCCGAGCGGGTCCGGATCGAGGAGGCGCGCGAGCAGTTCATCGCCGTGCTCGGCCACGATCTTCGCAACCCACTCTCCGCGATCGCGCTCGGCGCGGAGCTGCTCGCCGATCTTCCCGAGCCGTACAAGCGGACCGCCGGACAGATCGCACGCAGCGCGCGGCGAATGGAGATCATGATTCGCGACGTCATGGACTTCACCCGCGGTCGGCTCGGCGGTGGCATCCCGGTGACCCTGTGCGCATGTGAGCTCGGTGCGATCTGCAAGGAGGTCGTCGCGGAGATGAAGCAAGCGCATCCCGCTCGTGACATCCGCTGCGACATCGAGGGCCTGATCCTGAGCAACTGCGACACCGACCGCATGGAACAGGTGGTCTCGAACCTGATCGGCAATGCGATCACGCACGGTCTGGACCCGATCGTGGTCATCGCTCGCGACTGCGGCGACGACATCGAGCTGGTGGTCGAGAGCTCGGGCGAACCGATTCCCGACGAGTCGATGGCGCGCATGTTCGAGCCGTACTCCCGGGGCATCCGGCTGATGCCGTCAGGTGAGATCGCGCCTGGCCTCGGCCTCGGGCTCTACATCGTCAAGGAGATCGTCCGTGCCCACGGCGGCACGATTGCGGTCAGCTCGGGAGCGCGTACGTTCTTCACGGTACGCTTCCCGCGCAGAGTCTCCTGACAGGTCACCGGGAAAACCCCGCAGTCGAATAGCCGCCCTCGTCGGCAACCAGCGCTATCCGGCGCGGTAGCAACGTGGTCTGGTGTCCCGGCCGTGCACGGAATCTTGGATAACAAGGCACAGGAGGATGCCGTTCGGACCTTGTCCGCGCGCGAAGACATCCTGAACACCCGCGAGGCGGTCGTAGCTGCGCGGGAGACGACGCTACGCGAGCGCGAGCGCGTCACCACCACGCTCGAAGAGGTCCTGATCGAGCGCGAGGTCGTCGCACGCCTGCATGAGGACGCTGCGCGCGCACGCGACGACGCCGATCATGCACGCGCGGACCGCGAACGCCTGCTGGTCCAGACCCGCGCGGCGAACGAGCATCTCGTCCTCGCGACGCTGCGTGCCGACGAGATGTCGGACCATGCCGAGATCTCCCGCGCGATGAGCGTCGAGAGCACGCGGGTAGCGACGGAAGGAAAAGACCGTGCCGAGGCCCTCACCCGGGAGCTGCGTGCGAGTAACGAAGCCCTCCGCCTGAGCGAGACGCAGTTCGTGACCCTCGCGAACACGGTGCCGATGCTCGCCTGGTACGCGGAGCCAACCGGCGAGATCGGCTGGTACAACCAGCGCTGGTACGACTACACCGGCACGGAGAGCGAGAACGTCGACGAGTCGACGTGGAGCTCGGCCCATGATGCCGACGACCTGCCGCGGGTCACGGCCGGGTGGCGCGCATCACTCGAGAGCGGCGAGCTGTGGGAGGACGTGTTCCGGCTGCGCCGTCACGACGGTGAGATGCGCTGGTTCTTGACGCGTGCATCGCCGCTGCGCGACTCGAGCGGTTCGATCGTCCGCTGGTTCGGGACCACCGTCGACATCGATGATCAGAAGCGTGCCGAGGCGGTCGCCGCTGCGAGCTTGCGCGCGAAGGACGAGTTCCTCGCGATGCTCGGGCACGAGCTGCGCAACCCGATCGCACCGATCCGGACCGCGCTCGATCTGATGACGATGCGCGACCCGACCCGGTTCGAGCGCGAGCGCACGATCATCGACCGCCAGGTGAGCTACCTCGTGCGACTCGTCGATGACCTGCTCGACATCTCGCGGGTCACGGGTGGCAAGATCGAGCTCCGCCGCGAGGTGGTCGAGCTGAGTCACCTGGTGGCGCTCGCCGTCGAGACCGCGTCGCCGTTGCTCGAGGCGAAGAATCATCATCTCACGATGGCCGTGGTCCCAGGCCTCCTGGTCGACGTCGACGTCACCCGGATGACGCAGGTGATCTCGAACCTCGTCGCAAACGCCGCGAAGTACACGGCGGCGCAGGGAACGATCGAGATCCTCGGCGAGCGCCGTGGCTCCAGCATCTGGCTCGCGGTTCGCGACAACGGCATCGGGATCTCGCCCGAGATGATGCCCCACGTGTTCGACCTGTTCGCGCAGGAAACGCAGGCGATCGATCGCCCCGCAGGCGGGCTGGGCCTCGGCCTCGCGATCGTGAAGAGCCTGCTCGCGATGCATGGCGGCACCGTGACCGCGACCAGCCTGGGCCGTGGTCAGGGCAGCCAGTTCGAGGTCGAGCTCCCCGAGTCGCACCGAGCGATCGACGTGAGCGCAGAGCAGCGGCCTGTCACCTGTCGCGTCCCGACGATCGTCCCCGCCAAGGTGCTGGTCGTGGACGACAACGAGGACGCGGGAGAGCTGATCGGGATGTCGCTGGCGGCTCGCGGGCATGATGTGCGCGTAGCGATCGATGCGCCGACGGCCCTCGCGATCGCCCGCGACTTCAGCCCGCAGGTCGTACTGACCGACATCGACCTGCCGGTCATCGACGGCTACGAGCTCGCCGAGCTGCTGCGAGCGAGCCTGGTCCCGAACGTGGTCCAGTTCGTGGCGATCACCGGTTACGGTCAACCCGACGCGCGCAAGCGATCCGACGATGCCGGATTCGCGCTGCACCTGGTCAAGCCGGTGTCGATCTCTCGGCTCGACCAGGGGATCCGCGAGCTGATTCGCACGGTCGCTGAACAGTCCACCCCGTAGCGCGTCATCGGTCGCGCAATTCGTGGCCGCCCACCGACGAGCAGCCATCGCCGCCCGTGACGATCGAGTTGGAGTCTTACGCGGTGGCGACCAGGCCGCGCTTGCGCAGCTTCTTCAGCTCGGACTTCAGCTCCTTGGTCTCGATCTCTTCGCGCATGCCCGGATGGCTATCCAGACACTGCTGCCAGGCCGCGGCCATGAACACCTCGGTCGGGATGCCGTTGGTCGCGGCCAGCTTTGCCGCCGAGCCGAGCAACTGCTCGATCTGCTCGAGAATGGATTCAGACATGCCTTGTAATAGAATCATCTCGGGGCGGTCGCGCTTCGCCCGAATGGGGAGGTGCGGCACTGGATGATCGTTCAGGCGATCGTCGAGATCACGAGTGAGCGCGTCTTGCCCGGTAGCTTGATCTCGAGCTCGTCGTCGATCCGCCTACCGAGCAGCGCGCTGCCGAGCGGCGAGCCCGGTGTCACGACCTGGATCCCGCCAGCGAGAACATTGCCGCCGCCGTGAGGGACCACAAAGAATCGGTGCTGGATACCGTCCTCCTCGACGGTGACGATCGCGCTGATCGCAACGGGGTCCGTGAGCTTGAACGCTCGAACCGCGAGCTTCGTCACCGCCGCGACGGCCGCCTCGAGCTCGGCGACGCGCTGGGCCTGACCGCGCGCGAGATACGACTGCTCGAGGCCACGGGTGTCCTTGTCGTTCTCGGGCTTGGCCTCGGCGTGCGTGGCCCCCTCGATCGCCGCGGCATGAGCCGCCTGCGCGGTCGCGAGCTGCGCGGTCAGCTGGGCGAGCAGCTCGGCACGGAGCGCCGTCTTGTCGATTCCATCTGGATGCAAGTGATCGCGGTCAGGCACGTGAACAACGGGCTCGATGTCGTGCCCTCGATATCACCGCACGCCTGCGTCTTGCACGCGTCCACGCCCTGCACTTGCTGGGCGGAGCATCGATGATCGGCGCCCCCCAGGCGATACCCCCGCTGCCTACCAACATCTTTGACCAAGCCTGGCACTGCCGAGGAACTGCGCCTTTTTCCTTGAGTTGTTCTCGCCAGCTGGCTATTGAGGCACGGTCAGCGAGGTGGAGGCATGGTGAACAAGCTCGGACTGGTGTGTGGCCTGATCGCGATCGGCGCGTGCGCGAAGGACTTCGATCAGCAGGTCGCCGGTCGCACCGTCGTCGAAGCGCGGATGAGCGCACCACCGTCGAGCGTCGCCCCGCCCGGCACGCTCGAGCGCCGCGTGCTCGACCTCGCAAGCTGCCAGCTCGAGAGCTACCAGATCGTCGACACCTGCGTCGCAATGCGCGCGCTACGCCAGGAGCTCGGCGCTCCCGGCGGCTCGAAGGAGCTCAGCCTCGCTCTTGGTGCGAGCTTGCTCGGCCACGCCGCCCCGGCGGTCCGGATCGAAGCGGCGAAGCTGATGGGCAGCGATGTCGCGAGCCGTAACGCGATCGTCCACCGCGCACGCCGCGAGGTCGTCCCCGCGGCGCGCCAGGCGTTCGTTCGCCTCCTCGCCGACGAAGGCGCGCGCCTCCCACCGGTCGCGCAGTTCTTGCTCGAGTCCGCCAGCCACCCGACCGCAGCGGTTCGCCGCGAAGCACTCGACGCGATCACCTCGGTTGCCAATCGCGGGATGCCCGGCGGCGCAACGACGATCATTGCGATGGTCGACCGCGATCCCGATCCCGGCGTTCGCCGCGCGGCGTGCGCTCTCGGCGGCAAGCTCGGCGACGCGATGCTCGTCCCGATGTACGCGACGCACACCGCGACCACCGCGGATCCCGAGCTCTATGCCGCGTGCATGGAGGGTCTCGTCGCGATGTTCCACAACCACCCGGTGTTCGACACCGCAAGCGAGCCGGCGTACCGCTTGTTCCTCGAGCGTCTCGCGAAAGCGCCGCGCAGCGAGCAGTCACCGCCGTGGAGCGTGATGAGCACGTTCTGCTACTTCTCGCACGACGCCGACCTCGACAAGCTCGCTGCCTGGAAGCAGCGCGCGAGCTGGTTCGATGCGACCGATGTGAAGCGTGTGATCGCCTCGGTGATCGTCGACAAGGCGACCAGCTGGATGGCGCGGACCGCTGCGATCGAGTCGCTGGTCGGCCTCGGCGCCACCAAGGCCGAGCTCGCCGCCCTGCGCGCCGCGTACGACCCTGGGCACGCGGCAGACCGCCAGGTCGTCGCCAAGTTCGACAGCGCGCTCGGCGAATAGCCAGGCGAACGGAGGGTAATGATGGTTCCGATCGTGTCCAGAACGCCGACGCTTCCGCCTCCCACCCACGCGATCCGCCGCGTCCTCGAGCAACGCGAGGTCAAGATCGTCTACCAGCCGATCGTCGATCTCCAGACCCACAAGGTCTTCGCGTACGAGGCGCTCGCGCGTCCATTCGGGCCGGAGATCACGAACCCGCTGGCGCTGTTCGCCGCCGCGGTCGAGCATTCCTTGACCGGCGAGCTCGGCAAGATGCTGCGGCAGCTGTCGATCGAGGGCTGCCCCGACTTCCCCCTGTTCATCAACATTCATCCGTCCGAGCTCAACGAGCACTGGATCATCCAGCCGAGCGATGCGCTGTACCAGCACGATCGCGACGTCTATCTCGAGATCACGGAAGGCGTACCGCTCTCGCACTTCCACCTGTGCCAGACGATCCTCGAGGAAGTCCGCGGCCGTGGGATCAACCTCGTCGTCGATGATCTTGGCGCTGGATACTCGAACCTCAAGTACATCGCCGATCTACACCCGAAGGTCGTCAAGCTCGACCGCGAACTGATCGCCGGCCTGACCACCGACTCGCGGCTGTTCAAGCTGGTCTCCGGAATCGTCGTGCTGTGCACCCAGCTCGACGCGCTCGTGGTTGCCGAGGGCATCGAGACCGTGCAGGAGCTCGACGCGGTGATCGCCGCCGGCGCGCATTACGGTCAGGGCTACCTGCTCGCTCGCCCGGCATTTCCTCCGCCCGAGGTCACGTGGCCCGAGGCGAGCACGCACGTGATTCGCAACACGCCGTCGCCGTCAAAGCGCGCGCAGACGTTTCCCGGCAAGACCCACCGCTGAGAGAGCGGACCCCGGCGTTCACACCCCTCGATGAGAGTGTTCCGCCGCGGACCTGCGTGCAGGCTCGCTCCGACAACAAGTGGTACCCGTGCAACGGTTACGGCTGGGTCACGCCTATCGCCGTGGCCGCGAAGACCAGACCGATCGGCGACTGCGCATCGCTGAATGCGCGCTAGAACTGACTGATCGCCGACAGCGAGAGGAACCGGCCACCGAGGTCGAGGTGGCCGATCGATGCCTGCATCGCGTCGAGCTCGATCTTCGACGAGTCGCCGTCCTCGCGCGGTGACAGTGCGACCGCCGATGCCGCGACATAGCCGAGGTCGAACCGGAATCCGATCGAGAACCGCGGATGCGCGACCACCATCATGTCGAGACCGACGGCGGTGGTGACGGTGCCGCCCCAGCTCGCATCGGACACCTCGTGGCCGTTGCCGTTGATCGTCAGCGCGTTGCGCGCGGTCCCGAGATCGAGCCGAGCGCTGACGTGCAGGTTCCGGTGGAGCGCGTAGCTCGCTCGCCCGCCGACGCTCAGGCCCACGGTGTCGACCTCGGTCGTCATCGTCTGGAACAGCGTACCCTCGGCAGCGGCCCACACGAAGCCAGCGGTCGCCCATACATCGAGCCGGGGGACCAGATCCAGTTGCAGCTTGCGCGCCGCGCCGAGGTTGACGCCAACGAGCGTGTCATCGGTGACAGCGTTCGCGCTCTCGGACCGTAGTGCGCGGTTGTACGAGCCCGTCGAGACCTCGGTGTTGCCGGCGTGGGCAGCTGCCACGGTGCCGAGGACGATCGTGAGTGCAAAGCGGGCGCGCATGATCAGGGCTCCGTATCGAGGAGGTTGACGGTCAAGAAGCCGGCGAGGACGGTTGCTTCCTCGCGGCTTGCGCTCGGTGACGGAATGATCGTGGCGTGACCGAGTGGATCGCCGTGATCGACGAAGATCTTCGCGTTCGCGGTCGACAGCACGCGGACCGGCGCGTCATCGAGGCGGAAGTCGGTCGGATGCAGGTTGTCGAGAGCCACGAAGCCAACCCGCGAGACATTCGGCGTCGCGCCGATGAGGTAGGAACCGTCGGGCGAGAAGTCATACGAGTCGAGCTTGCCGACCCCGAGCAGTGGGGACGTGGACTCGGTGCCCATGTCGAGGAGCCCGAGAACGGTGCGGTTGTCGTCGTGGACGAGCATCGCGAGCTCGCGCCCTGGAACCGGCACGACGTCGCGGATTGCCTGGTCGAGATCGATCCGGCGAATGCTCGCCTGGGTGAGCGGATCGTTGATGTGCTCGAGGTCGAGCACGTGCACGCGCTTCATCTTGGCTCCGATCGACGCGAACAGCGCCTTGTGCGGAGGCTCGCTGCCGCCGGTCGGGAACAGCAGGATCCGATCGATCGGATCCGAGACCGGTACCGAGCGGAACTGTGCGGTGTCCGCGTCGATCACCACGATCTCGCTCGTGTTCGGCGTCGCGGCGAGGATGTATCGCTTGCCGGTCGCGTCGTCGTAGACCGCGATGTCGGTCGGCCCACCGCCGGCGCCGAGCTCTGCGAGCTGGGGGCGGAAGTCATTGCCGTCGGCCGTGGTCGGCGTCGCGCCCTGGAGCAACACCTGGAGCACGTCCCGTGCGTTTTCGCTGCGCACGTAGGCACTCGCGGTGTTCGGCGCGAACACGACTTCCTTGGGAATCACCGGCGCGCCGCCGAGATCGAGGCGGATCGAGATCTCGCGCCGGGTCGGGTTCGAGACATCGAGGACGGTGAGATTGTTCGCGGACAGGATGAACGCGAACGTGCGCGCCGCGCCGGTGCCGGGGACGATCATCGGCGGCGACAACGCGATGCCCTCGGGCACGGAGCCGAACGACCGGATCGTCCTGAGCACGGGGTTGTCGGCGCCGGGCGGGCGGGTCAAGTCGATCACCGCGAGCTCGTTCGGATTGCGGAAGAAGCCCTCTGCATCCGGGCCGGCAGCGGAGAAGTACGCGATCGCGATCGTATTGTCGGGCGAGACGGCGATCCGATCAAACGGTGATCCGATCGTGTACGCAACCGCATCGGCCTGCATGTTCTCGGTATCGAGCGACCAGAACATTGCCTCCTGATCGATCTGGCCATGGTGAATGGCCTCTTCACCGCGGGTGATCACGAACAGCCGGTGACGGTCGTGGCTCGGCACCACGTGCATCGCGTTGCGACCGATGGTCTTCGTGGTGATCCGCGGAGCCTCGTCGGCGAGATCGAGGAGAGTGACGCGATCGAGCGCGGAATCGACGTACGCGATCTGGGTCTTCAGCGAGATCGGCCCGAGCACGTTGCGCTGGCGTTCCCACACGATCGGTCGGTCGTCGTTCCACGCGCACGCGGAGGCCGTCAGCGAGAGAACGCAAGCAAGAGAGAGGAATCGCATGGTGGTCCTCAGTTCACGATGTTGCTGTTGAGATCGAAGCCCGTGATGGTGCGGACCGCGTCGGTGTTGAGATCGACAAACGTCACGCGCCCGAGCGGATGGCGCTGCGCCGTGAACGCCTCGCCGGCGCCCGGCAGGATCCCGACTACCGACGGCGGCGAGCCGAGTTGCTTGGTGATCACGACGCCGGTCTGGGCCGTCACGACCTGCAGCGCGCGGGTCGCGGTCACCGCATCGCCGCCGTCGAGCGCGACGTACGCCTTGCTGCCGTCCGGTGCATAGGTGAACGAGCCGGGGTCGACGGGGGTGATCTGCAGCTTGCCGAACCCGGTCGCGAGATCGAGCAACGTGTAGCCGTAGCTGCGATCGATGTACTCGTCGACCGTCGATGACGCGGACGGTGTGCCCGGCATCTTCGAGTTGATGATGATCGCGGACGTTCCGTTCGGTGAGATGGCGACCGCACGCACGCTCTTCTTGAGCGGCCACGTCACATGCGGGTAGCCCGGCTCGTCGAGCTTGATCATCGAGATTCGCTCGTCGACAGAGGCATTCGTGAACAGCAGGGCGCGCCGGCCGTCCTTGGACAGCACGAACGAACCAACTGCAGCGGTCGCGAGATTCACCGTCTCGACATCGCTGGGTGCGAACGCATCCCCCGGCACGTCGACGACGGACAGGCGCTTCGCTTCACGCTGCATCGCGTAGACGCGACGACCGTCGGGAGCCAGATCGATGTCGGTCGCCGGCGAACCGAGTGGGATCGACCACGACTGGCCGAGCTGAGGGCCACCCACGTCGACGATCCGCAGCGTCGGGTCGCCGACCTGGCGGACCGCCGCATACGTGCCGGTCGCGACGATCTTGACCTCGACAGCCTCGGGCGGGAACGCAGGATCGGAGACCGGGATCGGCGGAACGATGCTCGGCCCGTGCGTTGTTGCGTAGCCGAGATCGATCACGGAGACGCCGTCCTGGGTCACGACATACGCGCGGGTTCCGTTCGCGTCGAACTGGACCTCGCGCGGGCGAAACCCGACGGTGAGATCGACCGCGCGCTCGACACCCGGGGCGAGCGCGACCACGGTGACGTCCTGGAAGCTGCCGACGCCGCCGATGCCGCCGTCCATGATCTGCTTCGTCAGGTCGAACCAGATCACCGCGTAGCGGCCGCTCGGGTCGATATCGAGGCGGTTGAGGTTCTTCAGCGTCGCGATCACCCGGATCGTGTCGGTCGCTCCGTTCGGCCGCACGATCGTCGCGGTGCCGTTGAACGAGTCGAGCACGACCGCACCGTCGCTGTTCGGGATCGCGTTGACCACGCGCGGCGACTTCCCGACCCCCGTCGAGGTAACGGCGAGCGTGTCGCCGTCGATCCGCGCGAGCTCGTCCTGCGCGGTCATCGCGACGTAGATGTAGCGATCCGAGCTGATCGGAGTGCCGAACTCGTACTCGACCTCCGGGGGCGGCGGCGGTACGCCGGCATCGCCACCGCTCGGCGGCATCTCGCAGCGACCGAAGTCGTTGCACACGTATCCCGCGGCACATTCGTTCGAGGACAGACAGCCGATCGGCGGCGCGTCGGTGCGAGTACCGGCGTCGACCGAGTAGCCACCGCCATCGTCGCCGTCGATCTCGCTGCTGCCGCATGCAGCGACCGACGCGGACAGAGCTATCACCAGGCGCATTCGCATTCAAAACCTCCGCACCGCGACATCAGCAACGGTCGTGCCGCGCGCTGCCCTAGCAATCCATGCGCGTTGCGCCCTGCGTGTCGCGCAGTGCGCAGCTTTTCCGTGACGGGGATGTCGCGGCCGCGGCGGTCGTGTCCGGTGTGCAACTTCCGTACGGCTTACATTCGCGTGATGAGCGAGCGGCGAGCTCCTCCACCCTGCTGTTCGCACTCTCCGCGATGCCACACGGCGGTGTCGGCGCTCCCCGGGGCTCGCGTCGTCACGGACACGCAGCGGTGAGCGCGGCGGGCGCAGGCACCGTCGGCACGCCATCGCGCAGGTAGCTCGCGAGGAAGCAGCCGTACTGGAACTTCACGGCGTCGAGCTGGCGATGGATCTGGTGCGCATCGACGATGCCGCCGTCCGCGTACTGCACGACGACCGAGGTCGTGCCGCTCTCACCGTTCGCGCGCACCGGGTACGCCAACATCCCGTCGAGCGCATCGAGCTCGAGCGCATCCTGCGTGCCCTGCCACACGAGGTCGCCGGCCTGCCGGTTGCCGTACGCGAGTGCGGCCGCGTCGAACACCGGGTTCGGGAAGTACTTGTCGTCGAGGCCGATCGGTTGGTAGACGTGGCGCCGCGGCGTGCCGGGCAGCGGACGGCGCGACAGCCGAGCCATCGACGAGCCGGGCTCCGCGATCTCCCAGCCAAGGCCGATCAGCGACAGGGTCGGGTGCACGAAGCTGAGCTGCTCCGCGTCGACACCGAGCACACCGCCGAGCAGGTTGCGCGCGCCCGCGACGATCGACGTATCGAGGATCATCATGTTCCAGAACCCGCCGGCCCCGAATGGCGTCAGCGCACCGAACCGAGGCTCGACCGCGCCGATCATGTTCGTGTACATGCCACCCATCGAGTGACCGCCCGCGGTGAGGTTCGTCGCGTCGAAGTGATGCGTCGCTACGCCTGCGGGGAGCGACACGCCCGTGCATGCAGCCATCGTCGCGGCGGGAATCTCGAGCTCGATCAACGCATCGAGGAGGAGGCGCTGCTCGAACACGCCCTGCTGGAACGTGTACGGAAACGCTGAGAGGTTGTTGAGGTTGAGATACGCATAGTCGCTCGCGCCCGGCAACCGCTCGGGATTGATCGGCAGTGCGCTCGACGCCGCTGCAATCCCGCGCGCAGCCACGATCGAACCGGGACCCGCGCCGACTTGCGGCCCGCTCTCCGCGGTGGCATTCGGCCCATCGTCGATCAGATCGAACGACGCTCCGCCCGAGCCGTGGAAGAACTGCCACAGCGGCCACCCGGTCGCCGGCATCTGCGCTTTCGGAATCGTGATCGCGAGCGGCACGGTCATCGTGCGCTGCACGATCGGCATGCCCGCGACATCGCGCACGAACCTTCCCCCACCCGCGCCGAACGGCGGATCGCCGGTCTGAAACTGGGGAACGGTCACCGTACCAACCAGCTCGCAGAAGCCGGGGTGGGCCGCGCCGTCGGTCGGATCGACGTGAAGGTTGGCGATCACGGCATTCGTTGCCGCGCGCACGGCCTCGGAGCGGTCGCGCAGAACCTCGACCTCGTCGCCAGTCGTGAACACCGTCGCCACGAGCACATCGCTGCGATCGATCGCGAGCTGATCGAGCGTCTCCCACAACGGCGCGTAGAGCTCGCGCTTGGCCACCGTGGCGAACGCCGGCGGCACCTCGGTGGTCGGTGAGAACCCACGGCGCAGCACGAACGCGTAGCGCGTGTGGCTCTTGAGCACGATGCCCGGCCGCGGCGCGAGCGCGACGAGCCCGGTGCCGGTGAAGTCATCATCAGCCAGGGTCTGACCGACCAGTGGATACAACGCACCGCGCTCGTCGGAGGCCGCGTCGATATCGATCAGCAGTGCCAGCGCGCTCGGGTCCGCGGCGATCACCTGATCGAGCGCGAGCTGCGGAGGCGTCGCCGTGAACTTGAACCACGCGATCGGCATCACCGGGAATCCGGCGCGCTCGCTCGCCGCCGACAGGAGGTCGGTGACGATCGGCAGCTCGCGACGATTCGGAAAGCCCGCGAGGTCGGGCCGCCCATCCGCGGTCAGCCGGAGATCCGATGGGAACGGGAAGTCCCAGAACGCCGTGCCGGTCAGCGAGCTGTCGAGATCGAACGCGATCGTGTCGGCAGGTCCCGCGTCGTCGGTGCACGCGACCAGCGAGAGCATCGCGAGGACATGACCAATGCGCATGCCCTGTGGTACCGCGCACCGACGAAGCTCCGGCCCGATACAACAGGCCAGATGATGGCGACCCGAGTTGCCGGTTGCGGCGGTGCGTCCCGGCGTGGCGCACGGGGCTCGACGTGTGGACCAAACCTCTGCTTCGTGGCCTCCGTGTCGTCCGCGAACGCCTAGCGCGGCACCTGCACCACTTCGTGGCGCACGCTGTCACCGTCAGGAATCGCGATCAACAGGCGGTCCTTCGCCCACGCGACGCTCGGGACCTCGGTCGACGCCGGATCCGCCCACGCGCGCTCCATCGCGCCGTCCTTCGAGACCCGGAGGACCGTCGCGCCCTCGCGCGCCACGAAGCCGACCGCCATTGCCTTCGCACCGATCGCGGTGATCGAGACCTCGGTCGACTGCGCCGCCTCGGTCAGCTGCTTGACCCACTGCTTCTTGCCGGTGACCCCGATGAAGCTCAGGTTGGTGTTCGACTTCTGATCACGGAACGCGATGAGGCAGCCTTCGCGCGAGCAACCGAAGGCGAGAAGTGCGTGCTTCGGATCGAGCGGCACGCGCGCGACCATGCCGGTGCACTCCTTCTTCGAGCACATGTTGAGAAACCAGCGCGAGCCTTCGCGCCAGAGCAGCGCGATGTAGTCACCGGCCGAAGTGATGCCGCACCAATCCGCGTCCATGGTCTGCGCCGCGAACGGGGTCGCCGCGATCGCCGGCGACAGCGGACCGTGGACGAACCACACGCGGCCGTCGCTCTCGAGCCAGCCGACGCCGAAGCGCTCGTCATTGGAGGCCGCGCTCTCGCACAGCGCCGTTGCGTTGCGCCCCCACTCCGAGGGCTGACCGAGCTCGCCGTCGCCCTTGACCAAGGCGAGCTTGACCTTCTTGCGGTCGAGCCACGCCACGGCGGCACCCTGGTTGGTTCCGATCACCCGCGCGTCGCCGACGATCGGGACGGCGC
>JAYUYE010000143.1:0-2069 GCA_043752985.1 Myxococcales bacterium | reverse complement strand
ACCGGTTACGACCCGCTCAAGCACATCGATGCCGCGACCCGGCGCCGCGATCGCGTCCTCGAGATGCTCGTCGCGCGCGGCGTGATCAGCGAGGAGCGCGCCCGTTCGGCTCGCGTGACGCAGCTCGCGATCGGCCGTCATGCTCGCCCGAATGCCGCGCCTCACTTCGCGCGCTGGATCCTCGATCAGCTACCCGCGGAGATCCGCGCGCGCGGCGGGATGGTGCAGACCACGCTCGATCTCCGGCTGCAGAAGCTGCTCGAAGTCCGGGTCCGCGAGCAGGTCGCATCGCTGCGCCGCCGGAACCTCGATCAGGCCGGTCTCGTCGTGCTCGACACGGCGACGACCGAGGTCCGCGTCATGATCGGGTCGGTCGATTGGGCCGGACCCGGTGGCCAGATCAACATCACGACGCGCCGCCGTCATCCCGGCTCGGCGCTCAAGCCGTTCGTGTACGGCGCCGCGATCGAGCGCGGCGCCTCGCCGTCGACGATCGCGTGGGATACGCGCGATACGAGCGGCGACTACTTCGCGCCGTCGGCCGGGATCGAGCATGGTCCCGTGCGGTATCGCGAGGCGCTCGCGAGCTCGTACAACTTCGCGGCGATCGATGTGCTGCAGCAGGTCGGCGTCGCGCGCCTGATGAGCGTGCTGCGCGTCGCGGGCGTTGGCGAGATCGCGGGCACGCCGGATGACTACGGCCTGCGCCTCGCGCTCGGCGCGGCGAAGGTCCGGCTGATCGATCTCGCTGCGAGCTACGGCTTCACGGTCAAGGCCGGCTTCGTCGGTACGCCGCGCGGCATCGTATCGATACGACTCTCCGGTGGTGATCGCTGGGTACCGCGACGGATCTCGGAGCGGCGCGTGTTCTCCCCCGAGACCTCGTGGATGGTGATGGACATGCTCGCGGATCCAGAGGCGCGCCGCCCCGGGTTCGGGATGGAGCTGCCATTCGATCTTCCGTTCCGCGTCGCAGCGAAGACCGGGACCGCGCGCGGGTTCGCCGATACCTGGGCGATCGCCGCGACCCGGGAAGTGATCGTCGGCGCGTGGGCCGGGACGTTCGACGGCGCACCGACCCAGGGCATCGTCGGGATGGATGCCGCGGGCGTGCTCGCTCGTGATGCGCTGCTCGCCATGGCGGAGCGCGGTCCGCTGACGTTGCCGCCCCGCCCCGCGACCGTCGAGGAGATCTCGGTGTGCGCGACCTCGGGGATGCTGCCGAGCCCGCACTGCCCCGTGGTCCGCGACTTCGTCGCCCGCGGTCGCGCGCCGACCGAGCGCGACACCTGGCACGACGCGGACGGAAATCGGCTCTATCCGGCGCGCGCGAAGGGCTGGTTGCAGCGCCGCAAGCTCGCCGCCGCGACCTGGTGATTCGTAAGCCTCGTTGCGCGCGCTACACGGCACCGGCTGGCGCGGTAGCCACCCTGTGACGCAGGCGCATCGTTGAATGGCGTTTCTCGTCGACGAATCGCAGCGTTGCGTCGAGGTAGCGACGGAACGGATGTTGCCTTAGGCGCGCGTATACACATGCTCAAGAATTGCTTGGTAGTTTTCACGGTCCTCGGCGCCGCCTGCGCGCCCACGAAGGACGACGCCAAGGGCGTTGTCGACGAGAGCGAGCCCCCGTCCATCCCGACCGAGATCGGCAAGGCCGACGGCGCGGACCAGACGGTCACGCTCAACGTCCAGTCGGCTCACCCCTACACGAACAACCTGAACAAGCTGTTCACGGTTCCGCTCGGTGGCCTGCCGTCGTGCGCGAAGGACGCCCGCCTCCACTTCTCGGTCCTCCGCACCGAGACCAACTATGACTTCGTGACCGTCGAGCCGACCGGCGCCCCGACCCAGGAGTTCGACGGCAACCTCGACGGCACGTGGACCGAGTGGTTCCCGCTCAGCGGCCCGCTCAAGGTCCGGCTCGAGACCGACGGCAGCGTCACCCGCCACGGCTTCATTCTCGACAAGATCGAGTGGGACGGGAGGCCCGCTGGCTGTCCGCTCATTCGGTTCCCGCCGTGCGGCGCTGGCACCGTCGATGTCGCGCCGACGCCCGGCACCTGCGA
>JAYUYE010000142.1:0-12425 GCA_043752985.1 Myxococcales bacterium | reverse complement strand
GTGTACCGCGCCGACCAAGATGTGCGGTTCGACGTGCCTGAACGTCAACGAGGACGAGGAGAACTGCGGGGCTTGCGGCGTCGAATGCAACGGTGGCGAAGCGTGCCAGCTGACCTGCATGTGCGCGCCGGCCTCGTTCATCCCGGCGACGATCGAGCCTTCGATGTTCGACCAGTTCCAGCCGGCTGGCGGAATCACGCTCGCGATCGGGCCGACGTTCGGTAACGGCGGGATCAATCCGATCATCTTCGGGTACACGGCGACCACGCCGCTGAACACGGACATCGATCTGTCGACGATTTCTCTCGGCGAGACGCCGTTCGTCGCTGCGAGCTACGGCTTCGACATCGGGTCGATGACGACCGACGCGGCGTACGTCGCGACAGCCGGGACGCTGCGGCTGACTCGCGCGTGTAGCACCGAGGCTCAGGGCACGCTGACGGCCGCGACCTTCAGGGGCGTCAAGGGCGGGATGATGAGCCCGATGATCGATCCGAACGGATGCACGATCACCGTGCCGACCATCACGTTCCACATCTCGACGGCGGCATGCCCCTGAGATCCGCATGACGCTGCAGTGGTACCCGGGTCACATGACGAAGGCGCGGCGCGAGCTCGCCGCGTTGATGCCGTCGCAGGACGTCGTGATCGAGGTCCTCGATGCCCGGCTGCCCGCGGCGAGCTCGAACCCCCTCGTCACCGAGCTGCGGCGCGACAAGCCCGTCGTCAAGGTGCTGACCAAGAGCGACCTTGCGGATCCGGAGGTCACGGCGGACTGGGTCGACCACTTCTCCGCGATGCCAAACGTCCGCGCGTTTGCGTCGACGACCTCCAATCCGAGCGAGACGCGCAAGAAGATCGCGGACCTCACGCGCGGCGTCGCCTCGTCGCGCGGTCCCGACAAGGAGATCCGCGCGCTGATCTGCGGCGTCCCCAACGTCGGCAAGTCGACGCTCATCAACACGCTGATGAACAAGGCCGTTGCCAAGGTCGGCAACAAGCCCGCGGTGACGAAGGAGCAGCAGACCGTGACGCTGCGGTCGGGGATGGTGATCACCGACAGTCCCGGCTTGATGTGGCCGAAGATCGAGGACGAGATCGGCGCGTTCCGGCTCGCGTTCGCCGGCTCGATCCCCGACACCGCGATCGACTACCTGACGATCGCGATGTTCGGTGCGCAGTACATCCTCGACCGCTACCCGCACCTCCCGGTCGCTCGCTACAAGCTGGCGGTGCCGCCGAAGTCCGCCGAGGCACTGCTCACCGAGGTCGGGCGCCGGCGCGGTGGACTGCGACCGGGCGGCATCGTCGATCTGCACAAGGCGTCTGAGATCTTCGTTCACGAGTTCCGCGGCGGCGTGCTCGGGCGGATCAGCCTCGAGCGGCCCGAGGGTACCGGCTCGCCCTACCGCTGACGGCGGCGGTAGCGAACCATCGTCCGTGAGCCGCGATCCCACGGTGTGCGCTTGCCTGGCATGTTCAGCGAGGCATGGACGAGCAGCAGTCCCACGACCACCATGCCGACGACCAGGATGACCTCGCCGATGTCGTCCCGGAGGTCGAGGCTGCTCAACACGGCTTGAACGACCCCGCCGAGGATCGGTAGCGCAAACAGCAGCAAGGACCGGCGGACCGCCAGGCCCCACGGAGGGCGCGTCGCGGTGGCGATCGTCACAACCTCGAGCTCGAACAGAGACTTGCCGATGGTGGTCCCCCACCGACGTGTCGCGATCACGTGATAGAGAGCGAGTGCCAAGAACACGAATGGTTCGATTGTTTGCTCGGCCGTGGCGGCGGTGGCCAGCAGAGCGAACGCAACACCTATCAACGTGACCACAGTCCCGACGACGAGCAGATCGATCGCGCCCGCCATGCCACGCGCCCAGAAGCCGGCGGGTCGCGTGTGCTCGGCCGACGCGAGCTCGAGCGCATGCAAGAGCTCGTCGTAGCTCGCGAACCGGTCCGCTGCTCTTGGCGCCATCATCCGTGCGATCAGCGCGTCGATCTGGGCGATCGCTGTGCGCGGGTTCGCACCTCGCGGCACGGCCGGTCGCGCTGCGGTCGCGTGCAGCGTGACCAGCTCGGCCGGACTGTCGGCGCGAAACGGCGGATTGCCCGACACGAGGTGAAACATCGTCGCGCCTAGCGCGTAGATGTCGGCACGCAGATCGATCGCTTCGCCACGTGCCTGTTCGGGAGCCATGTACAGCGGCGTGCCGGCCATCGACGATTGATCGACAGAGCCGCCGACAGCGTCACCGCCGTGACCCGCGACGAGCCCGAAGTCGAGAACCTTGACCGCGGAGTGCGCGTCGAGCATCAAGTTCGAAGGCTTGACGTCGCGGTGGAGAAAGCCCGAGCGCTGCGCCTCGCGGAGCCCGAGTGCGGCGCTACGGATCAGCGCCAGCGCTTCCTCGACCGGGACCGGGCCTGCCGCGACTCGATCGGCGAACGTCCTGCCGGCGACATACTCCATCGCGAAGTACAGCCGGCCGTCTTCTTCACCGACGAAGTAGATATGCGCGACGTTGGGATGGCTGACCCGCGCCTGAGCGCGCGCCTCGCGAATCAACCGATCGCGCGCGGTACCTGACGTGGTACCCGCGGGCAGCACCTTGATCGCTACGGGGCGATCGAGCGCGAGGTCGGTCGCGAGGTAGACCTCGCCCATGCCGCCCGCACCGAGCTTCTTCTCGATCTGGAAGTGACCGAGGCGCAGCCCGGGCGCGAGTCCTTCCGCGGGCGACCGCGCCGGCATCTGCGGCGGGGCTGTCAGCGTGTGGTCGGGCACCGCCGACGGTGCCGCTGCATCCACGGGCGGCAAGCGCGGGGCCTCCGCCGTGTCCTCGAGCGCGGGGCTCAGAGCATCGTCGGCCTGGGGTCGCATTGGCAGCGAGCATACGACCCTCCTGCGAGGATCGACCAGCCCGATCGCGCGGTTGGATCGTTAGCCGCGAGGGCGGCGATACGAGCCTTCGAAGATCGTCTTCCAGTCGCTACCGTCCGGCGACTCCTCGGTGATGATCGTCAGCCGGTTGAGGGCAACCGAGTACGTCGTGCGGGTCTGCGACTTGTCGGACTTCTCGATGAAGATCAGCTTCTCGCCCTCGGCGACGCCATCAGACTGCTGGGTCGCGGTGGCAGCCGGGCTGCGAAACCAGGTCACCGTGAGCGAGCCCGTCGTGTCCTCGCGGCGAAACACGCCGTGACCGATCGAGGTCGCCTTGTCCGGCGCGGTCTGGATGTAATCGCAGAGCAGGAACTTTCCATCAAAGACGGTGTGGAATTCCCAGCGGCCGGTTGCCTCGGTGGCTTCGCCGCCGTTGACCATGCGCTCGGTCCCCGTCCAAACACCTTCGAGCTTCTGTAGTTCGATCTTGTACATGACACCCCGTTCGTCCGCGCACGGTAGCACGCGAACCGCGTGAAGCATGTAGCTAGGGGTGACGCATCCGCCGTGCGAGGTCGACGAGGATCGGGAACGAGATCGGCGCTCGCCGTGCGAGGCGTCGGAAGATCGCCTGGATGCGCTGTGCCGCTTCCTCGCCGAGCGCACGGCGATCGCGCGTGCCATCCACGAAGATCGTCCCCGCGAACCGCACGTCCGCCAGCAGCGGGCCGAACAGCGGCACCACCGCGAGCGCGAGATCGAGCAGGAGCTCGGGCGCCTCACTGCCGCAGGCCATGTCACTCGGCATGATTCGCGCCGGATCGCCCACACGCACCGTCATCACGCGCGTACGGGATGCCACGAGATCAAACCCGCGGCGGCGTGGCCGGAACGCGATCTGTGCCGCCTCGAGCGCCGCCAGCAGATCCGGTAGCGCGCACGGCTCCGCAGTACGCTCCAAGAGCTGGGTGCTGAAGTCCTCGCGGTATGGATCACCGAGCGGCGCAACGACAGCGCGCAGGGCCGGGGCTTCCCGGGCGCCGGATCGTCGGCGCGCGAACAGCGACCGTATCCAGCGCCACATGATTCAAGTCTCGCACGTTCACGCCGCGCGGCTACTTGCGCAAGATCACACAGCCAGCGTCGTCGAGCGTGACGGCGCCCTCCTTGAGCAGCCGACCGACGGCGCGCTTGAATGCCTTCTTGCTGACGCCGAACAGCGTACGGATCGTCTCGGGGGCCGACTTGTCGCCGACCTTCGGCGGATTGACCCGACTCAGCACCGCGATGATCCGGCCGGCATCGGCTTCGATCTCCTTGTGCGCTTGCTGGCGCAGCGACAGCACGAGCTTGCCGTCGGGCAAAATGCTGGAGACGCGAAACTTCGCGACCTCGCCACGCTTCAGGGAGTGGGGCTCGCTCGCCGGGACCAGCCCGACATACGAGCGCTCGAGGATCGCGAACAATCCGATCTCGGGGTCGTTCCGCCACGCCTCGCCCTCGATCATCTCGTCGAGCGCGACCTTCGGTGGGCGGTGCGAGAGCATGTCGGTCACGAACATCGTGCCGGCGAGCCGCTTGGTGTTGTCGACGTAGAGGCCGATCGGCTGGCGCTCCCCGACGAACAGCTCGCGCGACTGCTGTGCGAACGGGACGAGCAGCTCCTTCGGTAGCCCCCAGTCGACAAACGCGCCGATCGGAGTGGTCGCGGTGACCTCGAGAAACCTCACCTCGCCGAGCGTCAGCTTTGGCTCGCGCGTCGTCGCGATCGGCCGGTCCTCGGAGTCGAGGTAGACGAACGCGAGAACATCATCGCCCTCGTGCGCATCTTCCGGGATCTCGCGCGAGGGCAGCAGGATCGCGTCCTCGTCGGGTGTTGCGTCGTCGGGAACGAGGTACGCACCCGGATCCGTGAAGCGGCGGATCTTCAGCGTGAGGCGGTTGCCGAGCAGCTCACCGGGCATCATGGCGTGAACGTCGCCCCGCACAGCGTGGCCGCGTATGTAGCGGGCAGCCCGGCCGTGCCGGTCTTCGCGCCGACGAGGAGCCAGTAGCTCGTGCTCGATTTGACCGCGAACGTTCGCACCTCGGGGCCCGTGTTCGCGGCTGCGATCGCGACGGCGACCGGCTCGGTCATGGTGGCCTCGAACAGGCGATAGTCGAGGTTCGTGGTCGTGCCGGGCCAGGTCAAGCGCACGGTGAGCTCGTTGGTCGCGGCGGCCGTGGCGATCGCATACGTATCGACGTCCTCGTAGAGATCCGCGGTCGCTACATCGGCCGCGGACCCGGTCAGGCGATAGCTCGTCGCGCCGGCGATCGAGAATGCGGTGGGCTCCGGCAGATCCGTGGTCGACGCCGTCAGTGCGGGTGGTGTGCCCGAGACGAGGCGGATCATGTCGTTGGCGGTGTTCGCGCCACCGTCATTCGCTTCGGCATAGCCGCCGGCGGTGAGCTCGGGGCAGCGCGTCGCCGGTGCGTCGGTGACGACCTCGATCCGGTACGGCAGCGACGTGGTGACCGCCGTGCTGTTGAGCGCGAACGCGGCCAGCTCGTACGTGCCGGCTGGCAGGCGCATGGCCGTGACGCCGTGAGTGCCGACCACGGTGTTCGTACCGACGAGCTGGTTGAACGTCGCGCCCCCGTAGACGTCGACGCCGACAAACTCGGGGCCGCCGATGCCTGTGCCGTGGATCCGGACGAGCACATCTGCAGCCACAGCGAGCGTGAAGGTGAAGCCGTCGACGTCCACCGTGATGTCGCCATCGAAGTGCGTGGCGTCAAAGGTGCCGCACACCACGGTCTTCGTCGTGAACGTCACGCCCGTCACCTCCGGCATGCCCGCCGCCGACGAGACGTCGTCATTGGTCAGATCGCTCTGCTCCGCGTAGTCGCACCCCGTCGGTACGGCCGCGTCGATCGTCGCATCGAGCGCCGCATCGATCGCCACCGACGCGTCGATCGGCTGTGCGGGATCATCGTCGCCACAGGCGGCCAGGAGGAGGAGGGGCAGGGCAAGCGCTCGCATCGGGGGCGCACTCGACCACGACCCTGCCTTTGGGCGCAACGGTGAGGTACGTTGTCGTCGATGAACATCGACGTCGGTCGGTTCCCTGACATCCTGCGGGCCCAGCATCCTGGGCCGCTGTCTCCCATCGACGCCGAGGTCATCGTCGCGATCGCGCAGCTCGCGGTTGACGCCGATGGGCGCGAGGACGTCGACGAGATCAAGCTGTTCTTCGCCCTTGGCAAGGCCGTGTTCGGGCTCGCCGGCATGGCGGAAGCTCCGACGCCGACGTTCGCATCCGGCGACGACGACGCGGAGCGCCTCGTCACGCTCGCCAAGCAGCTCACCGCGGTGCCGAGCCGCGAGCTCGCCTACAGCATCGCGCACCTCTTGACGATCAGTGACGTCGCGATCGCACCCGAGGAGGACGAGCTGCTCGTCGATCTGCGGACGGCGCTCGAGATCACGGAGGATCGCGCCGAGGAGCTGGCGCGGGTCATCGGTTCGGCCATCACGCCCCCGAGCTGACTGACGGTTAGTTTGCCTGGATCGCCTTGACCCGCTGGTTCGCCTCGTCGGCGCTCATCCCCGAGTAGCCCTTGGACCGCGCCGCGGTGCCGTGGCGGTCCCACTCCTGCACCGAGATCGGTGCCCCCGCCGCCGCGGGTGACAGCGTCTCGCCGCGCTTCTGCGCCTGCCTCGACGCGCGCCGCCTGGACTGGCTGGATCACCTGGAGGATGGCCTCGTCCACCGCGAACATGCCTGCCGCCGACGGCTGCGGCCTCCCTGCTCGTGAATCGCAGCGAGATCTGCATGACCGCAACGTAGGCGGGTTACGCTGGTGTCATGGATTCAGAGGTGACCCGCTGGGAGCCCGTGCTCGAGCCGCTGCGCGTGCTCCGCAGGAGCTGGCCGAACCCGACCTGGACGTGGGACGAGCGGTTCACGATGTTCGCGTCGTCGTTCCCGAAACCGCAGGAAATGCAGGCGCGCGCGAGCATGTCGCACGCGCTGCCGTACGCGTGGGACATGACCTCGCTGCCGACGGCGCCAGCCGGGCTGCGCGCGATCTGCGAGACCACCGGTGGACTTCGCGCCGGTCAGATGTTGCTCGCGGGCAAGGTCGGCGACATCGTGCTGTTCGGCCTGTGGTGGCCGTGGGGCGGCGGCGGAACGTTCACGTTGCGGATCGGCCTCGGCGCGCACGACGTGAACGAGGAGCCGTTTCCTCAGGTTCGCGAGCTGTTCGACGTCAGGCGCTGACGATGGCGCGCCCCGAGATCTCGATCTCTGCCCCCAGGGTGCTAGTCGTCGGTCAGACCTGCTCGATCGAGATCGATGTGGTTCCCGAGAAGGACCTCGCGCTCGAGTTCATCGACGCGACGCTCACGTGCGATCAGGGCTGGAGCGTTGGTAGCGGCAAGAATCAGGTCCGCTACCGGCTCAACGATCCAAACCTCGTCCACCGCGTGATGGGGGAGGGCGTGCTCGTCGCGAAGACCCGGGCGCGCTTCACCGCGCAGTTCACGCTGCCGCTCAACACTCCACCGACGCACCACATCTCGCCGGCGTACGCGAAGATGCGACTGCGGATCCACGTCTCGATCCCGTGGTGGCTCGACGGTCGCCACGACTACGACTTCGTGGTCCGACTGCCTGCACCGCCACGCGTCGAGCGCACGCCGAGCGCGATCCGCTCGACGCCGGTGACCGCAGCCGCCGACAAGCCGCGGATCGAGGTCGCACTCGCGTCGACGCGGCTGATCGTCGGCGAGACGCTCGTCGGCACATGCGCGGTGTTTCACATGGACGACAGCGATCCGCGCGAGGTCGAGCTCTCGATCATGCCGGTGCTAAAGCTGCATGGCCGCGGCCGGGCCCGCGAGGGCCGCGGCGACCGGTTCATCAGCACGCTGACGTTGCCGGCGGGTAGCGCGGGCAGCGGTGTTCCGTTCGAGCTCCCGATCCCGACCACGCTGCCGCCAACATTCTCGACGTCGTCCCACGAGATCAGCTGGTACCTCGAGGCACGGTCGGGATCGTTCTTCGGCAAGAAGGTCGAGGTCTTGATTCCGATCGTGCTGATCGATGCGAGCGCCGCGGCGACCACACCGCGACTCACGGCTGCACCCCGCCTCGGCGACGCGCAGGTCGCGGCGACGTTCGCCTCGTTCGCCGAGCGCAACGGGTGGCATCCCGCCGATGTCGACAACGACGATGAGCCCAACGGCCGTCAGCTCTCGATCGGGAAGACTTGCGAGGGCACGGAGCTCCGCATCTCGTACGCGTATCAGGGCGAAGCCGGCACGTTCCTCGTCGCTCGCCTCGCGAGTCCGCCGCTCGGGCTCGGGCTCGCGGTGTCGCCGAGCTCGTCGCTCCGTCACATGTTCTTCGCGGACGTCGAGGTCGATATCTCGGCGTGGGATCGCGGGCACCACGTCGTCGCGCGCTCGGCCGCACAGGCAATCCCTGTGCTCCAGGCGATCGTCCCCGCGCTGATGAAGGCAGACCACCTCGGCACTCTCGTGCGCTGGACCGATGAAGAGATGGTGTTCGAGGTGCCGTGCCCGATCGTCGACGAGCGCGTGCTCGCCGCGATGGAGTGGGATCTCGAGGCGATCGCCGTCGTCGCGGTCGCCGCCGAGCGTACGGTCGCGCCGCCGCCGGCCGTCACCGTGGACCTCCCCGCATGGCAGAGCCTCGCGACGTGGCTGCGCGGTCGTCTGACGATGGGCGACCTCTCGATCGACGGGACGCTCGACGCCGCACCGGTCTCGATCGGCCTGACCTGGACTGACGACGATCACCCGAGCCGCGTGGTCGTCGATGTCGGCGATCCCGACGCCGCGAGTGCAGATCTGCGCGCGATCCGGATCTCGCTACCGCGCCCGGCGCGCGACGTCCTCGGCAACGTGGGCGCCGAGAAGATCGTCGACCTCGTCACCCGGTGGTCGACGGAGATCACCGATCTTCGGGTGGTCGATGGGGTGGCGAGTGCGGCGTTCGCCGTCCCCGAGGGCGCGGCGCCCATCATCGATGCTGCGCGGGTGCGTGGGCTCGTCGAGCAGCTACGCGCCGTTCTTGTCGCGCTCGACCTTGGCGCCGGCCCGTATCGCTGACCACGCGACGCCAGCCGGCAGCACGCGTTTCATGGGCTCGTTGAACGCGCAGGGCCAGCGGTTCCTTCCCATTCAGCGGGTCAGCGTCGTACCCAGGAGGACGCCGTCCGCCCAGTACGTCGTGCCACCCGCAGCGCGCAGATCCCACGTCGCTGCGCCCAGATACGGCTCGCGCGTGATGCCGGTGACCTGCGCACCATCGATCCGGTCGCCGGGCCGCAGCGCATCGAGCCGGACGTTGGTCGCCGTCGGATGACCGCCCGAGGCGCGGATCCGGCGGCCGTCGTCGAGCGTCAGGATCACGAGCTCGTGGAGGCTCTCGATCGGGAGCGAGCGGAGCGCCTCGATCGGCGCCGCGATCCGGGCGCCCGCCGCGTTCGTGGTCCACACGAGGTCACCGATCGCGAGGCTCGCGATCTCGCGATCACCGCGCGGCGTCGCGATCAGCGCGCTCGCCGGTAGGCACTTGCGCATGCAGCCCTCGCACATGCCATCGCCTCCGCGATCGCCCGCATGTCCGGGCATCTTTCCGCCGCACCAGTCGGGCAGAGCACCGCCACAACAACCGTTGAGCCACAAAATCGATCCGGTCTCCGTGCAGCAATGCTCCGCGTCCGCCGTGCAGCCCTTTGCGTTCGCCTCCGGCGCCTTGCTCGGATCGTTCTTCGTCGGTTTCGGTCCGGCGTGAACCGGCAGCTCTGGTGACGGTGGGGGCGGAGGTCGAGGTTCTTCACGACCGGGTGGTGTCGACGGCGGGTTCGGTCCGCCCCTCGTCGGCGGCGCCGACTCACACGCCATCAGCGCCACGACGCACACCAGCCACAGCCTCTGCATGGCTGCGAGGATATCAGCGAACCGCTAGCCCTTGGCGAGCGGTCGCCAGATGTCCCCGTCGCGCGCGACCAGCTCGTCCGCGGCCGCGGGACCTGCCGAGCCGGGCTCGTACTCTGCCACGCCCGGCGTCGAGTCCCATGCATGGATGATCGGATCCATCAGTTGCCACGCGCGATCGACCGAGTCGCGCCGCGTATACAGCGTGGCGTCGCCGCGCATGCAGTCGAGAAGCAGCCGCTCGTAGGCCTCCGAGATCGGCCGCTTGAAGGCGTCGGCGTAGGTCATCGTCATGACCACGTTACCGACCGCGATTCGATCGCCGGGCACCTTCGCGACGAACCGCAGCGAGATTCCCTCCTCGGGCTGGATTCGCAAGATCAGGACCGCGGGTTGCAGCGCCTCACCGGCGGCTTCGTGCTTGAACAGCACGAGCGGCACCGACTTGAAGTGGATCGCGACCTCGGTCACTCGCTCGGCGAGGCTCTTGCCGGCGCGCAGGAAGAACGGAACGCCCTGCCAGCGCCAGTCGTCGATCATCAGCCGCATCGCCGCATAGGTCGCCGTGTGGGAGTCCGGTGCGACGCCCTTCTCTTCGCGGTAACCGCGGTACTGGCCGCGCACCGTGTTGGCCTCGACGTCAGCCGGTTGCATCCGGCGCACCGAGCGCAAGAGCTGGATCTTCTCGTCGCGGATGTCATCCGGCGCGAACGACGCGGGGACTTCCATCGCGACGAGCGCGAGCACCTGGAGCAGGTGGTTCTGGATCACGTCGCGCACGACGCCCGTCGCCTCGTAGAACGCGCCGCGGCCCTCGATCCCGATCGCTTCAGCGGCTGTGATCTCGACGTGATCGATATGGTTGCGGTTCCACAGCGGCTCGAAGATCGAGTTGCCGAACCGCAGCACGAGGATGTTCTGAACCGTCTCCTTTCCGAGATAGTGATCGATCCGGAAGATCTGGCTCTCGTCGAGATAGCCGGCGATCAGATCGTTGAGCGCGCGCGCCGATGCGAGGTCATGGCCGAACGGCTTCTCGACGATCACGCGTGACGCCTGACCATCGCTCTCCGGCTTGTGCCGCTCGATCAGCTTGTGGGTCGCGAGCTGGTCGATGATCGTCGGGAACACCGCCGGTGGCGTCGCGAAGTAGAACAGCCGGTTCTTGCGGCAACCGCGCGCGTCGGCGGCAGCGAGCCGCTGACCGAGCAACTCGAATGTATCCGGCTGCGTGAAGTCACCGGCGACGTAGTCGAGCTTCGCCGCGAACCGCTCCCAGTGCGCGGGATCGATCTCGCGCCGCGAGTGCTCGGAGACCTTGCGCAGCATCCGGTTGGCGAACTCTTCCTTCGTGATCGCCTCGCGCGCCACACCGATGATCACCGACGGCTCGGGCAGCAAGTCATCGACCATCAGGTTGTAGAGCGCCGGTGCGAGCTTGCGCCCGGTGAGATCGCCGGTCGCGCCGAAGATCACGATCGCGCATGGATCGGGGCGAGGCGAGTCACGCTCGTCGCCGCCAGTGATTTCCGCGACGACAGAGGATGCAGGTGTCATGGTGTGCTCCGTAGCTGCGCGGCAGCTGCTTCGTCGACGAACCAGCCAACGTCGGTCTCGGCCGCAGCGATCAGCTGCGAGGGCAAACGGTTCGGATCTCTGGGCCCTTCGAGGATCTCGGCCAGCACGGCCGCCTTGCTGTCTCCGAGCACGAAGAACCGAACGTGCCGTGCCGCGCAGATCGCCTTCGCGGTCAGCGTGATCCGCGGCTCCCCGGTCGACGACGGACTGGCGACGACCCAGCGCTCGGTTTCCGCGAGCGCGGGCGTGTGCGGGAACAGCGATGCGGTGTGGCCATCGGGTCCGAGTCCGAGCAGCACGAGATCGAGCTGGGGCGGGACGCCGAGCTGGCCGACGAGCTCGAGCTCGTAGGCCGCCGCCGCCGCCGCCGGATCCGTCTCTCCCTGGATCCGATGGACGCGCGCCTCCGCCATCACATCGATCAGCGCGGTGCGCACCATCAGGTAGTTCGACATCGGATGATCCGGCGGCACGCTGCGCTCGTCGCCGAACCACAGCTCCACGTGATCCCACGGCAGCGCCATCATCGCGAGGCGATGGTAGAGCGGGATCGGCGTCGATCCGCCGGCGAGCGCGATCTGCGCGACGCCACGCTCGGTGACTGCCTCGTGGATCAACACCGCGATCGCGTCCGCAGCGCCAGCGATCAGGTGCTCGAGTGTCGCGAACCGCTGGACCGCCATCTCAGCCGACCTTTGGCTGCTCGACGTGACCACCGAACTGGTAGCGCATTGCGGACAGAACCTTCTCTGCGAACGTGTGGTCCTGCCGCGACCGGAACCGCGTGAACAAGGCGGTCGCGATCACGTCCGCGGGCACCCCTTCCTCGATCGCGGCCATCACGGTCCACCGGCCTTCGCCGGAATCCTCGACGTGACCGGAGAACCGCGCGAGCTTTGGATCCTCGGCCAGCGCCTTCGCCGTGAGGTCGAGCAGCCACGAGCTCAACACGCTGCCGCGCCGCCAGACCTCGGCGACGTCGGCGATCGGGAGGTCGTAGCG
>JAYUYE010000141.1:0-5380 GCA_043752985.1 Myxococcales bacterium | reverse complement strand
CACCGATCAAGAAGTCGGCGTCGAATGTCTCGACGACGCGGGTGCCAAATGACCCGCGCATCGAGATCGAGCAGCGCTTGTCCAGTCCTCCTTTGGGCCCGTTGACGTCTTCGAAGCGGACGATCAATCGGTCCACATGTCGAACCCTGAGCCGCGACACACTGGCCTGGACGTCTTCGATCAACGACGGAGAGCGATCGATTCCTTTGAAATGAATGGCGAGCTTCACGAGGCACCTCCCATGACGTTGTAGTCATCGTGTGCGCGGACGACAGCGACCAAGTTTGGAGGTCACGCATCGTGTTTCTCGAAGTGACGGAAAACCGCCGCCTCGAAGACACCTTGGGTCAGCCGAGATGACGACCTGTTCGCGTGATCGCACGGTTCGTGTTTCTCGAAGGGTAGCCCCCAACTTCCGTCAGTGTGGTTCCGTGAAGGACGACCTATGCATGGGTGACAAGGAGTCACCCACACATGCTGACCGTGTTGCTGTTCTCTCATCATCGGCTGGACGACGTCCGTTCCGCTGTCACCCGTGTCCGAGCTGCGAGCGGGTCGCGACCGCCACGCTGTGGCGCGGTGAGGCGCGCACCCGTTTATCAACCGCGCAGCGAGGCGGTCGGCTGTGCAGACTGACCCGACCACGAGCTCGCGCGAGATCCCAGCCAGCCTCATCGATGTCAACGCGGTCGATCTGATCGAGCTGCGCAAGCAGCTCCGTGGACTGGCCACACTTGGCTCGTCCGACGCACTGATGTTGAGTTGCTTCGTCTCGTTCGAGAATGGGATCCCGAGAAGACACCTGCTCGAACGTCGTGCCCGTGTCATCCGCGCAACCCTTCCCGCCAGACAGCGCGATGCGTTCGACGAAACGGTAGCTCGCATCTACGCGCAGCTGGAACAACGCTCGGCGCGGACGCGCGGCATGGCGATTTTTGCACGACTCGGGGAGGCTGCGTTTTTTCAAGCGCTCGAGTTTCGCGTGGCGTTGCCGGAGCTCTTGATCCTCGACCGCGCCCCGGTGATCTACCCGCTGGTCGAGCTCAAGGACACGTTTCATCGCTTCGTCGTGCTGATCTCCACCGAGGCGTCCGCCCGGATCCTGGAGGTCAGCCTCGGTGCCGTGACGAGAGAAATCTGGCAGATTGCTCCCGCACTCCCGGACGACGTACGTCGGCAATGGAGCCGCGAGCACTATCAGAATCATCGCCGGGACCGAGCGGACCAGTTTCTCGAGGAGAAGCTCGACCTGCTCGATCGGTTGATGTCGGCGAGCGGGCACACGCACTTGATCCTGGCCGGAAATCCGCGACTCACGGCGCGCATCCGCGACCGGCTACCCGCCCGGTTGCGCTCGAAGCTCGTCGACATCGTTCCGGCATCGGCGGCATCCGATCTCGGCGACGTCGTGGAAGCCGCGCTCGCGAGCTTCATCGAACAGGCGCAGCAGGAGTCGTTTGACGCCGCGGACGTGCTGTGTCGTGAGGTCCGCCGAGACGGTCTGGCCACGATCGGTACACTTCCGTCGATCGTGGCGCTCCAGCGCGGTCAGGCCGACCTGCTCGTGATCACCGGTTCGTACGACCCCGGGCATGGCTGGATCTGCACGACTTGTGACGAGGTCACCGGTAGCCCGGACCAGCTTCCCGGCCTCTGTTCGCACTGTGGCGGCCCCCTCGACGGCATCGATCTGCGCGAGCACCTGGTCCGGCTTGCAGAACGTACAGGCTGCGGATTCGAGCGCGTGAGCCATCATGATCAGCTCTCGGAGCTCGGCGGGGTGGGCTGCCTCCTCAGATACGCACAACCCGGCCGGATGAGAGACACGCTCGACCATCACTCGTAGCGGCGCCGTCGGTGGCGATGTCGTCCCGTGGTTCGGCCATGCGGCAGACTCGCCCCACCGTCAGTTCGATGCGGCAGCAGCGAACGTTGCAGTTTTGGTAACGCTCGCACTCTTGCTGTCCGAGTCGGGGCGCCTCACGTTGATTCGCAAGGAGTCACCATGCGCTCGACTACTGCCCCACGCCCCATCTTCGCCGCGGTTGCGACCGTCGGCGTCAGCGACCGAATTTCGTTCCTGCGGAAGACCTACGCTCACCTGGGAACAGCGCTGGTTGCGTTCGCGCTGCTCGCGGGCGGGATGATTTATCTATGGCCCGAGACCAGCCTCGGCTTCTCGAAGTGGGCTCTCACCGGGACGTTGAACTGGTTGATGGTGCTCGGCGCGTTCATGCTGGTCGGCTATCTCGCAGAGCGATTGGCGCGGTCGGAATCCTCGCGGGCGTTGCAGTACGTCGGACTCGGAGTCGCGGTGATCGCGCAAGCGCTGCTCCTGCAACCCGTGCTCTGGATTCTGATCACCAAACTTGGCGGCAACGACGCCCTCGCGGTCGTCGCGCAGGCAACGACGATCACGATCGCGATCTTCGCCGGGCTGACGTTGACCGTGTTCGTGACGAAGAAAGACTTCTCGTTCCTTCGTGGCATGCTGGTCATCGGGAGCTTTGCCGCGCTCGGAGTGATCGTCGCCTCGATCGTGTTCGGCTTCAGCCTCGGCGCGGTGTTCTGCGGCGTGATGATCGTGCTGATGGCAGGTTACATCCTGTTCCAGACCAGCATGGTGATGAGCACGTTCCCGCCGACAGCGCACGTCGCGGCGTCGCTCATGCTGTTCTCGACAGTGGCCACGCTGTTCTGGTACGTGCTCCAGCTGCTGCTCTCGCTTCGCCGCCCATAGCCGCCCCTACACCGCAGCCCGAGTTGTCGCGCCGCTGAGGGGGGCCGCGACGCGATCGCAGGTCTCGATGAGGTTATTCTGCCGGGTGCAAGTTGGACAATCGGGACTATCGATTGCACCCTCTATCAAACGCGATGCCACGTTTCTCGGCGCTCGTCCCGATGGCGGCACCCCACCTCGCGTGGATCCCGCGGCACCGTCGACCGTGCCGGACCTGAGCGCTGATGTTCCGTCACGAGGGTGTTGAACGCACCCACCGGCACAACCAACTCCTCGCGGGCTACCTCGCGCTGATCGCCGGCTTCGTCAACTCCGCTGGTTTCATCCTGATCGGCTCCTTCACGTCGCACGTGACGGGCAACATCGGACGGTTCGCCGATGACCTCGCACTCGGGCGATCCGCGGCAGTGCTAGCTGCCATCATGGTCGTCGCTTACTTCGCGGGTGCGTTCCTCGCCAGCGTTGCCATCGAGAGCAACGTTCTGCGACGAAGGTCGGTCTATGGCGTACTCCTCCTGTTCGAAGCAGCTCTCCTCGCAAGCTTCGCGCTCTTGTCCTCCCTGATGGATACACGCAACGCGTTCTTCCACGACATCCAGGCACTGTCGCTTTGTGTCGCGATGGGTCTGCAGAACAGCTTTGTGACGCGGCTCTCCGGAGCGGTCGTCCGGACCACCCATCTGACGGGCACTGTCACCGATCTGGGGATCGAGAGTGCGCGATGGTTTCGCTTGTGGCGCGCGCGACTAGGCGACCGGGCCAAGGTTCGCCTCGTGGTCGGGAGCGCGCGCGCGGCAGAGCCGCAGGCCCCACGCACATTCCTGCTGCTCACGATCCTGGTGACCTTCATCATCGGAAGTGCGCTCGGCGCGACCATCGCGGTGAGCACAGGTGCATTTGCACTTCTCGTCCCGACCACGTTCCTTGTCGCCGGTGGCTTGTTTGCACTGCGCGACACCCGAGAAATCGATCTCCCGCGTTCGACCGACGGTTCGGTGTAGTCCGCCGCACTCGTCGACGCCCCGTCGAACCAGCGATACTGCCGCCGCGATTCAGCCGCTGCAGCGAGCTTGCCCGCAACGCGCTACCCAGACTCGCTCTGGTGATCTCGAGTGAGTCGACACGAACGCTGACGCCTTCGCTCGTGCAGCTCCGGGGCACAGCGCCCCCTCGACCACGCTACGAGGTGCTGCACGCTGGACCTGAGACGTGGATCCGTCGTCGCACGAGAGAGAGTCCGCTTGCCCTCACGCTCAGCCCTCCGGTCGCCACGGGAGGCAGATTTGCGCGCAGTGAGCGTCGAGCGCCGTGTGCGGCGACCGAACACCCACGTACCATGCGCGCATGGTCCGCCACCGAGAGAGCCATCGAAGCGGCCGTTCGGGCTGGTTGCGCGCCGCCGTGCTCGGCTCCAACGACGCCATCGTGTCGACGGCGAGCCTGATGATCGGCATCGCGGCCTCCGAGGCATCGACATCCGCGATCTTGACGGCGGGGATCGCCGGGTTGTGCGCGGGATCGATGTCGATGGCGGCAGGCGAGTATGTCTCGGTGAGCTCGCAGCGAGACTCCGAGGTAGCCGATGTAGCCAAGGAGACTCGCGAGCTCGAAACGCGTCCGGAGGCGGAGCTCGACGAGCTCGCCGGAATCTACGTCGCTCGCGGCCTCGACGAGCAGCTCGCCCGACAGGTGGCGACGCAGCTTACAGCGCACGACCAGCTCGGTACTCACCTTCGCGACGAGCTTGGGATCGAGCAACATCGACTGGCGCGACCGTTCCAGGCCGCATGGATCTCGGCCGTCAGCTTTGCCGTGTTCGCCATGCTGCCGATTCTCGGGCTCCTGATCGCGCCGGCGTCCCTGCGAATTGTCTCGATAGCGAGCATCACCCTGATCAGCCTCGCGTTGCTGGGTGGCCTCGGTGGCCGGCTCGGTGGTGCGTCGGTCGTGCGAGCCTCCCTGCGAGTCACGATCGGCGGTGCACTCGCGATGGCGATCACCGCAGGAATCGGGACACTGCTCGGCGTCGCCGTTGGCTGATGACCAGCGTTTGCGCGTCATCGCTCGAAGCTCGGCAGTGACGGCGTGGTGCTCGCGAGCGCTGTTGGCGCAAGAGACCATCACAGGAAGCGGCACGGCAATACGGGCGCTGCCCCGATGACGTCATGCCCGTGATACCGAGCGGCTCGCGATCGGCGCCCTGATGAGCATGCTCTCTGCGATCGCGAGCATCACTTCTCGATCGGTCACTGGAGCAGCGGCCGCATCGTCGTGACCCACTCGGGCGTCGGGACTTCCTCGCCGATCGTCATGGCGAAGTCGCGCACCCGGAGCGAGTCGGCCGGTGCAATGGACTCGAACACGGCGCTGCCCGTCGGTCGCCAACCGGTCGCTCGGCACATCCGGCCGATGTCGGCGTCGTTCCCGACCGAGAAGAAGAACGCGGGCATCGCGGCCAGCGCGTCGCCGTGGTGCCCGATGTACTCGGTCACCGAACGTGCGTGCCGGCCGAACCGAACGGCAGAACCGATCACAACGGTCTCGTAATCGGCCGGCGGCGGAACAGCGGCGGCATCGGCATCGGCCAGCTCCGCGGTCAGACCGTCGCGGGAAAGGTGACCCGCGAGGGCCAGAGCGATC
>JAYUYE010000140.1:0-12435 GCA_043752985.1 Myxococcales bacterium | reverse complement strand
GCTGCGGGGCCAGCCGGCGACCAAGCGCGACCACATCGTCGGCAGCCTGGCCGAGACCACGGGCGTCTACACGCTGGTCCGCGCGCTATCGGCCCTCGGCCGCAGCGCCGTTCTGACGCTGATGCGCGGCCTCCGCCGCGGCGAGATCCGGTTCTTCCACGGCGAGGTGACGTCGGCGCAGGTCGGCCTGATCCATGGCCAGGCGGCTCTGCACCAGCTGCTCCTGTGGACCGAGGCGCGGTTCGAGTTCCACCACGAGGACGTCGTGCGCAGGCAGCAAATTCCGCTGTCGCACGACGAGCTGTTCGCGGACGCCGAGCGGTTCCTCGAGGGCGTGCGCGACTCGAGCGGCCAGCTGTCGCCGTCGATGGTGCTCGAGCAGGACCTCCCGCGCATTCACGCGCTCGGCAAGCAGATCCCGACCGAGGTTCACGGCGTGCTGCGGATGTTTGACGGTCACCGCGTCCTCGCCGATGTGCTCGAGGACTCGCCGTACCGCGTGTTCGAGACACTCCGGGTCGCCCAGCGCGCGTGTGATGTCGGACTGCTCCGTACCGTCGAGGGCCAGCGCCCGAAGGCGACCTGGCGCGCGGTACTCTCGATCGAGGAGTGGCTGGTCGGCAGCGATCGCGACGCCGCCGTCGATCGCGTCGCTGCACTCGCCGAGAGCAGCTCGGTCTCGACGGGCCGCGACTCCCAGCCGAAGCTCAAAGGCGGTCGCCGCAAGCGCAAGAAGCGGCGCGCGAACACTCCGCTCGCCGTGGCCACGACGCCGACACCGGTTGCCGGCAGCAAGCCCGAGATCGATTGGGGCGCGCTCGTGCCCCGCATCGTCGGCGCCGAGGTCGGTCCGCTCGCGGGCGTGGTGCCGGCGGCGCATACCTCTGGCGAGATCCAGCTCCCGACGCGCGAGGCTCCGCGCGAGCGCCTCGAGGCGCTGATGGACACCGACAAGCGCACGCGGATCTTCCCGACCGACATCGGCCTCGAGCCAAAGGTCGTGTTCGACGGCGAGGAAGACGTCGCAAAGGCGAACCGCGAGCGCTCCGAGGCAATGGAGCGCGGCCGGGTCGAGGCCGAGTCGCGCGAGCTCAAGGCGAAGCAGCTCCGCGAGCGCGACGAGGTCGAGTCGCAGGCGAAGTCTGCCAAGGAGAAGGCAAAGGTCGAAGCCGAGGCCGCGAAGAAGCGGGCTGCGAAGGAGAAGGCCGACGCCGACGCGGCGAAGGCAAAGGCGACGGCCGATGCCGAGGCGAGAGCAAAGGCAGACGGCGAACTGGCCAAGGCAAAAGCCGACGCTGAGGCACGAGCAAAGGCGGACGCGGCCAAGGCGAAGAGCGCCGGCGCCGACGGCGATACCGGTCAGTGGCGGAAGGCTGCGGCCGACGCGCAAGCAAAGGCTGAAGCCGTCGCGACAGCAGGCGCCGACGGTGATACCGGCCAGTGGTTGAAGGCCGCCGCCGAGGCGCAGGCGATTGCCAAGGCCACGATTTCCCCGCCGCCGAAATCCGCGTTCGAGGTCAAGGCCGAGGCCGACGCACAGATGAAGTCCGAGATCGCCGAGCAGCTTCGCAGGAAGCGCGAGGAGTCCGACGCCGCCGAGGACGCCAGGCTGCGCACCGAGGCTGCCGAGTGGGCGAAGTCGCAGGCAGCGGCCCGCGCACGCGCCGCCGACGACGTTGCCCGCGAAGCCGAGGAGCTCACGAAGCGCGTCGCCGACGTCAAGGCACGGGTCGAGACGGACTCGCCTGCGGCCGATAGCGATGCAACGACGCCGTTCATTCGCGAGATGATCGAGATCGCGCTCCCTCCGGTCACCGTCGCCGAGAGCTCGACCACCAGCGTCGTCGTCCAGGACACGCTGACGATCACCGGCTCCGCCGGGACGGCGGTCGTCACGTCGAGGTCGACCGCGACAATTGTCGAGGCAGTCAGCGACGAAGCATCCGATGGCGTCGTCCAATCGATGGGGTCGGTCGAGTCGGTGCCGGTGCGGCCACCGCCCCCGCCGACCGAAATTCCCCTCGACGATCGTCCCGAGGCGAAGACCGGCGAGATCAGCGAGGGTCGGTCGAAGCCGCTGGCGATCCAGCCCGCGTTCAGCGAGCCGTCGATCCTCGTCACGGATATCGCGGCGGCGCACACGGCCGTTGCTGCGGCCGCGGTCGCGCAGGTCTCGGCGCCGCCGACCGCCGACATCGCGTCACCGTCGAGAGAGCTCGCCGTCGCCGACGTCCGCAAGGATGCAGTCGCATTCTCCGAGGCCGAGGAGGCGTTCTTCCGCGCCGGCACCGAGAAGCCGGCCGCCGCGCGTGTCGAGCACACCGCGCCGGTCGAGACATTCGACGACCTCGACGAGGGCTACAAGCCGCTCGGCTTCTGGGATCGCCTGCGCGGCAAGAAGCACCCGCAGACCTCACCGCCGCCGACAAAGCCCGCGAAGAAGCGCTGAAAAAGCGCTACGGAGCGTCGTTCCAGGCGAGCTCGAGCCCGCCGCGCGAGCTGCTGATCCGGAGCCGAACTTTCTTCACGCCGGGACCGAGAATCTTGGCCTCGCGCGGGAACCGGGCAACGTACGACTGCGCGAAGTCACCGAGGTCCGGATACTCCGCGCGGACCACGAACGCCGGCCGCTTGTCCTTGATGATCTCGAGCGGGAGAACTTCCATGCCCTGCTCGTCGAGCAGGACGATCTTCCACACGCTCTTCGCACCGCGATCGAGGTCGTTCTCGCGGCGATCCCAGGTGGTCACCATGACGTGCAGCTCGTACGGACCGGCAGCGGCGGCCTGCGCCTGCGCGAGCAGCTGCGCGCGCGCTTCACCCTGGAGACCGCGGTTTTCGGCGTCGCGCGAAGCCTTTGCGGCGCGCCACTCGGGCGACTTCAGCGTGGCGGCGAGCTCGAGCACTTCCTGATAGCCACCGCGCAGGGTGCCCTTGCGGGTCCACTTCTCGACGACGTCGTCGTAGTCGTCGACGCGCGCCGGCCACTCCTCGGTCAATCGCACGCGAGGTTCGGCCGCTCCGCAGGCAGCGAGGAACAGGACGATGAGGGTGGCGAGGCGGGTCATTGGTCCGGGAGAAAATCGCGCCGGGTGAACAACGTGGTCAGCGGCGTCTCGGCCTCGACGGCCTCGCGGCCCCCTTCGAGACGATCGACGAGCCCGAGAGCGCACAGCACCTCGAGCCCAGCCGCTCGCGATCGTTCGATCGCGCGCAGCGTGGAAGCACCGGTCGTGATCACGTCCTCGAGGATCACCACCGGTGCGCCGGCGGGGAGCTTCGTGCTCTCGACCCACTGGTTGGTGCCGTGTCCCTTCGGCTCCTTGCGGACCAGGAAGGCCGCGCGGGGACTCCCGAGCTGAAACGACAGCAGCGAGGTCGCGGTCGCGAGCGGATCGGCGCCCATCGTCAGGCCGCCGACGGCGATGGCGCGAGGGGCAAGCTCCTCGATCACGAGGTGAAATAGCTCCCCGATCAGGCAGGAGCCCTCGGCGTCGAGGCTGACCTGCTTGCAGTCGATATAGAAGTTCGATTTCAGGCCGGAGGACAGCACGACCTCGCGCTCCTGGAACGAGCGCGTGCGGAGCAGCTCCAGCAAGTGCCCGCGCTTCGTCGCGAAAGCGGGGCGATCGAGCAACGTCTGCATGGCTCCACGACGCTACCACGAGCCGCTCGCGACAGACCGTTTCTCCCCCGGGCCGAACGCGTGGCTCGGTCAATTGACGCTGCAGAGATCACCCCCTAGAGTCCGGGCGAGTCCCGCGTGCATCTCGTCGATGAAGCTGATGATGTCCCGGTCCGCTCGACGGCCGAGCTGATCGAGTACTTCGCCGGGGGCAGCAAGCCGGCCTCTGCGTGGCGCATTGGCACCGAGCACGAGCTGATCGGCGTGATCAAGGCGACGGGCGAACCGCCGCCGTACGAAGGCCCGCACGGGATCGGCAAGCTGCTCGCGGCATTCGCCGCCGAGAGCGGCACTCCCGTGATCGAGGACGGCAACGCGATCGCGCTGACCCGCGGAGATGCACAGATCACGCTCGAGCCCGGCGGCCAGTTCGAGCTCGCCGCGCGCCCGGTCAGTGACGACCATCTGTTCGTCAGCGATCTGCGCGAGTACCTCCATTCGCTCGCCGCCGCATCGCAGGATCTAGGGCTCGGGTGGCTGTCGACGGGCCTGCGTCCGTTCGGAACGCGCGCGGACATTCCGTGGATGCCGAAGCTGCGCTACGCCGTGATGCGCGACTACATGCCGACCGTCGGCACGCGCGGCCTCGAAATGATGCTGCGCACGGCGACCGTACAGGCGAACCTCGACTTCGCCGACGAGGCCGATGCCGCGGCAAAGCTGCGTTGCCTGTACGCGAACACGTCGATCCTGACCGCGCTGTGGGCGTGCTCGCCGATCGTCGACGAGCAGGTCACCGACTACCAGACGTATCGCGCGTGGATCTGGCGCGACACCGACCGCGCACGCTCCGGCCTGTTGCCGTTCATATTCGAGCGCGACGACGTCTTCACCGCGTACACCGAGTGGGCGCTCGATGTGCCGATGTACTTCGTCTACCGCCACAACTATCTCCGCGTGCCCCCGGGCCTCACGTTCCGCACGTTCATGCGCGATGGCTGGAACGGCGAGCACGCGACGCGCGCCGACTGGGCGATGCACCTATCGACACTGTTTCCCGAGGGCCGACTCAAGAAGTTCATCGAAGTGCGCGGTTGCGATTGTGGTTCGATCGAGATGATCGCCGCGCTCGCGCCGCTGATGCGCGGCTTGCTCTACGACACCACCGCGCGAACCGCAGCGATCGCGCTGACGGACGGGATGTCGTTCGCGGATCGAGAGCACCTCGCCGATGTCGTGCCGAAGCAGGGCTTCGCGGCGCGCGCCGGCAAGCACACGGTCGGTGAGCTGGCGAAGGAGCTCGTCGCGATCGCCGCCGATGGCCTGTCCCGCGTCGCGCCAGACGCCGTCGAGCTGATCGCACCCGTGCAGGAGATCTCCGAGACCGGGCGCACGCAGTCGGACCGGATGATCGAGCTGTGGAACCAGCACGCGGGCGACCGCGCGGCACTGGTCCAGGCGCTCGCGCACCCGGGCCTGGGCTGAGCGGTCAGTCGTTGTCGTCGTCGAAGTCGATCGGGATATCCGTGTCGGGGCGCTTCGGCACCACGCGCTCGGCGCGCGGCTGACGCAGCGACGTCGGCTGCGGCACGGCTGCAACAGGAACCGACAGATCGTCGAGGTCGACGTCGAGATCCTCGAGCGCGCTCTCCAGATCGTACGACTCGGCGGGCGCGGGTTGTGGCTTCGCGCGACGCGGTGGAGGCTCGCGCATGAAAGGAGTGCTCACATCGCTCGAGTCGAACGCGTGCAGCGGCGGGAAGTTGGACGGTTGGTCGATCGGCGGCGCGTCGAAGTCGATCGAATCCACAGCCAGGTTGCCGGCGATCGTGAACCCACTCTCGGATTCGTAGTCGTTGATCGGGGACACTGGCTCGTCGGGATCCTCTTCGAACGCCGCGAGTGCGTACCCCGCGCTGACGGAGCGTGGATCGAGCTCACCGAGCGCCTCGTCGAGCTCGGACAGGCTCGGGGAGCGGCCCGACACCGGCGGCGTCGACTCTGCTGCCTCGGACACGGCCTCGAACTCATCGCTGAGATCGAGCCGCGCAGCGAAGTCCAGCATCGACGGGCGCTCGGGCTCGGGCTCCGACGCGTACTGCGCGCGCGGCGGAACGTACGGCTCGCGCTCGGGCTCGGATTTGGATTCGGGCTCGTACGGCTCGGGCTCCGGCTCGGGCTCCGGCTCGGGCTCCGGCACGGGCTGCACGACCGGCGTGCTGCGAACGATGACGTGTTGCCCCGAGACGCGGCGCTGCTGCGCGCGGATCCGCGCTGGAATGTGCGTATTGCCGACGCCGGACTCGTCGAGCGCCGGGGGTGCGTGAGGAGCCTGGGCCGGCGGCTCGGGGTCCGGCACGGGCGCGGATTCGGGCGCGGGCGCGGGCGCGGGCGCGGGCGCCGCGACGCTGATACTGACCCCCGACGCGTCCTGCTCTCCGTGCGCGGTCAGCAGATCGGCATCTTCGGCGTCCGCCTCGGCGAGGATCTCGAAGTCGTCGATCTCCTGCTCGTCCTCTGCGTCCTCGGCAGCGGATTCCTCGGGAGCGCTCGCCATCCCGAGGTCGTCCTCGTGCTCGGCATCCGCGAGGTGCCGCTCGAGGCTGCGCTCGAGATCCGCGGTGACGCCGGGCTCGGTCAGGAACACGTGCTCGAACCCGGGTTGCTCGGCAAGCTGTCCGATCTGGGTGTGATCGACCTCCTCGACGTCGCCATCGCCGAGCTGATGGATCTCGTCAGCGATCTGATCGGCATCGACCTCCTCGTGAGGCGCTTCGGGTTCCTCATCCTCGGGATCCGGGTCGACGTCGAGCATCGGCGTCGAGTCGCGCAGCTCCATGACCTCCGGCCGCGGCGGCTCGGGCTCCGCGACGGGCTCGGGCGCAAGAGCACCGCTCGCCTCGAGGACTGCCGGCGGTTCGACGACGGGCTGCGCGTCGACGACGGGCTCCGCGACGGGGGGCTCGACCGGCGCAGAGATCGAGGCGGGCGGTGGCGCCCACTTCGCACTTCGATCGCGGCGAACCGCGGCGCCGCCGAGCTGCTTCGCGAGCTCCGCAGACGCAGCCTCGATCCCGATCTCGACCGGCGCGGCTGACATCTCGCGCAGCGCATCGAGCTCTGCGTCGAGGTCGCCACCGGCGAGCGCACGCGCGCGCGCGAGCACGGCTCCGACATCGATGTCATCGTCGAGACCCGGAACGTGGACAGCGGATGCGACGGCGGTCGGTCCCGACGCGCGCTCGATCACCTCGGAGACGGGCGACCGCTTCTTGCGCACCGGCTCGGGCTCGAGCGGCGCGACCGTGAGCACCTTTGCGACCGCGAGCGGTCCGCTGTTGCGCCGCGGCGCGGTCATCACCTTGCCGCTGTCGAGGGTGACGGGCGATGCGAGCACGGGTGCGCTGTCGATGTTGAGCGCAACCACGGGCACGCCAGTCGTCGCGGTGTCCTTGGTCGCGGTGTCGATCTCGGCGCGGCGCGACGCATCGATGTCGGCCGCGTGCGGAATCGCGATCTCCGGCAGCCCCAGCGCCTTGCGCCGCTCGAGCATCTTCAAGATCACCTCGCGACTCTCGCGCGTGACCCGCATCAGCTCGATCGCCATCCCGAACGCCGCCTTCGGATTCGCGGGATCGGGGGGCTTCGTCGCCTTCACGCGGCCGAGGCCGACGAGCACCGGCGTGTCATTGGCGAGTCGCAGCTCGAACTTGATCTCGGCACCTACCGCCTGCAACGACTTGGTCGGCAAGAACAACCCCGACTTGCCGACGTTGGGCGCAAATCGCTGCACCATCGCGTCGACATCGTCGTAGCGGAGCTTGATGCGAAGCACGACCGGAGCAGGTCGCGCCCCGCTTGGATCGTCGGAGGCCATGGCGGACCCGCGGATGCGGGGTGGTAATTATCCCGCCGTCGACGGCACAGGGTCAAACCACTGGCGCCAGGCGAATTCCTGGGGGCCTGAGACCCGACGGGGACGGCTCATGATCTCGCGAGCTTGAGCTGGTTCGCGGCTCGAGCTCGCGACTGATTCAGAGACCGACGCCGGTCCAGCGTTCGCTGGCGGTCCACAGCTGCTGCGCGAGAGCGGGATCGATCGCCCACGGCCGCACGCCAGGGCCGGTCGGCGCGTCGGCGGGAACCGCGACGGCGACATCACCATCCTCGCAATACACACCGCCGATGCCATCGAGCTGCTTGTTAAAAGCGCACCACGCGATCGTTCCGGCGCCCTGCTCGGCCGTCTTGTACTCCTCGGGCCGCCTCGGCACGAGCTTGCCGCCGATGCGGTCGACACCAAACATCTTGTAGTCGTCGTCCGTCATGTGCCGCGACAGCTCGGTCTGGATCACGCCCGGATCAAGAGCGAGCGCGCGCACACCGTCCTTCTGGCCACGGCGATCGAGCTCGACGGCGAACAGCACGTTGGCCGTCTTCGACTGGCCGTACGCCTTCCACTTGTCGTAGGGGCGCTTGTCGAAGAACGGATCCTCGAAGTCGATGGCCGAGATCCGATGCCCGCGCGACGAGACCGACACGACGCGCGCGCCCTTCGCCTTGACGAGCGCGGGCCACAGCCGCATCGCGAGCTGAAAGTGACCGAGGTGATTGGTCGCAAACTGCGACTCGTATCCACGATCATCGCGCGACAGCGGGGGCGCCATGATCCCGGCGCTGTTGACCAGCACGTGGAGGGCGCGACGGCTGGCGAGGAAGCGTCCCGCGAACGCATCGATCGAGGCAGGGTCGAACAGGTCGAGCTCTTCCTGCTCGACGTTGAGACTCTCGAGCGCTGCGCGCGCCTTGTCGGGGGAGCGCGCCGGCACGATCACGGTGGCACCGTGGTCGGCGAACGCCTTGGCGGCTTCGAGTCCGAGGCCCGAGTAGCCACCCGTGACGATGACGTTCTTCCCGCGGAGATCGAGGCCCGCGATCGCCTCCTTCGCCGTGGTGTGCGGGCCGAAGCCGGAGGGGAGCGGGGCTTGAGGGCTGCTGGTCACCAGGTGGGGTGTAGCATCAGAACGTCAGCGCAGTGCGCATCGGGGAGGCCACGGAGCCGGTATCCGCGAGAGAGGCGGCACGCAGGACAATTCGCCCCACGGCGCCTCCGCCACCTCCGCCATTGCCGTAGGTGGTGTCGTCGCCCGTCGTCGGGGGAGCATCGCGCCAGCCGCCATCGCCGCCCTTTGCCCCCACGTTCGTCGCCCCGACCCTGGGGGCACCCGAGGAAACCTGCGCCGCAGGCCGAGCGTTGTTGCCCGCCACGCCCTGCAAGCCGGCCGGAGAGTCCGAGCCCGCACCACCACTTCCGCCGTTTGCGGCGAGCGTGCCCGAGACCTCGACGCGCGGTGCTTCGATGAAGATCGACCCGCCGCTACCGCCACCTCCGGCGGATCCACCGGTCGTGCTGCAGAGCGCCCCGCGCGCCCCACCGCCGCCGCCGACGTGGACGGTACCCGCGACGTGGACCGCAGCAAATGCACTCAGTTGGATCGCGCCGCCGCCCGCGCCGCCGAGGACCGTGCACGGCGAGCCCACGCCTCCTGCGCCACCGCCAGCGAGCAGCGCGACGTTCGCATCGCCGTGACTCGGGCCGCCGGCCGTGCGTGGCACCTGCAGGGTGAGGTAATCGTGACCCGCCGCTCCACCGGTCCCGCCGGCCGTCCCGAAGCCGCCGCCGCTCCCACCGGAGTCTCCGATGTCCCCGTCGTTCGCGCCCGCGGTGCCCTGTCCTGGCCTCGCCGCGGACTGCACGGATCCGCCCGGTCCGGGCTCGCCGAGGCGGGCGGCGCCATCGAGGATTCCCGAGATCGTGATGTCGGTCTCCGCGATCACGAGTAGCGGGCGGTCCCCGATCACGCGCACCGTCGCATTCTGAGGGATCGTCAGCGAGCGCACGCGGAGCACGGCGAGCATCGGACCGCCGCCGGAATGCGTCACCGGCGCGAACGAACCGGCGATCAGCACCTGACCGGTGATCGACGCGGTGGTCGTGTCGATCACCGTCGCGTCACCGAGGACGAGGTCGCTGATGCCGGCCGTTGCTTCGGGGGGATCGAGGTGACTGACCACCAGCATCGGCGGCGGACCGTCGAACACGAACGGCGCGTCGCCGCCGCCGTCGGGGGAGACGCCGCCCGGCGGCGTGAGCTCGAACGCGCACCCCACCGCCGCGAACGAACAGAGGATCAACGACCGCGCGGGATGGACCAGCGAATGTCCCAATCGAGTGACGTAGCTGCGCATGCAGTGCCGTCCCTGCGGACGAACACCGAGTCTAACGCGAGGACCGGCGCCTACGCGTGGTCTTCGACCCACTTGCGCGCCGCCTCGAGTGCGGCTGGAACCGCCGCTGCATCCTTACCGCCGCCCTGCGCCATCTCGGGCTTGCCACCCGCACGTCCGCCGAGCTGCGTGGCGATCTCGCCGAGAAGCTTGCCGGCCTGCACGCGATCGACGAGATCCTTCGTCACCATCGCGATCAGCTTGACCTCCGCACCACCGGTGCCCGCGAGCACGATGACTCCGGAGCCGAGCTTGTCGCGCAGCTGATCGCCGGTGTCGCGCAGGACCTTCGCATCGTCGACATCGATCGCCGCGGCGAGCACCTTGATGCCCTTGATCACGACGGCCTCGGAGATCAGATCACGACCGCCTCCACCCGATGCGATCCGCTGCTTGAGCTTCTCGATCTCGCGGTCGAGGACCTTCTGATCTGCGAGCAGCTTCTCGACCCGCCGGGCGACCTCGAACGGTGGCGCCTTCAGGCGCTCGCCCGTCTTCCCCAGCTCGTCCTCGAGCTTGCGCAGGTACTCGAACGCCCCCGCGCCGGTGACTGCCTCGATCCGGCGCACGCCCTGCGCGACGCCCGCCTCGCTGAGGATCTTCATCAAGCCGATGTCGCCCGCGCGCCGCACGTGCGTGCCGCCGCAGAACTCCATCGACTCGCCGCCGATCGAAACGACGCGCACCGTGTCGCCGTACTTCTCGCCGAACATGGCGACGGCACCCTGCTTCTTCGCCTCTTCGATCGGCAGCACCTGGATGACGCTATCGATGTTCTTGCGAATCTCCGCGTTCACGAGATCCTCGACCTTGCGCTTGTCCTCGTCAGTCATCGGCGCGAAGTGCGCGAAGTCGAACCGCAGGCGGTCCGGCGAGACGAGCGAGCCCTTCTGCGCGACGTGACTGCCGAGCACCTTCTGGAGCGCGTGGTTCAAGAGGTGGGTCGCCGAGTGATTCGCGCGGATCCGCTCGCGCCGTTCGTCATCGACCTCGAACGTGGCCTTGTCGCCGAGGATCACGGTGCCGGCTTCGACCTCCCCGATCAGGATGTGAACGTCGCCGGTCGGCTTCTTGGTGTCGGTGATCCGGACGCGCGAGCTCGCGGTTGCGATCTTGCCGGTGTCACCGATCTGGCCGCCGGACTCGCCGTAGAACGGCGTCTGGTCGAACACGAGCTGGACCTTCTGCCCGGCGGTCGCGCTCTTGACGCGCTTGCCGTCGACGAGCACCGCCTTGACAGTGCCCTCGCCGCTGGTGCCACGACCCTCGTAGCCGAGGAACTTCGTCGCACCGACCTCCTGCACGAGCGCCTTGACGTCGCCGGCGATCGCCTCGTCGCTCGACACGAACGTCCTGCTCCTGTCCTGCGCTCTGGCCATCTCCTGATCAAAGCCCGCCTCGTCGATCGTGAAGCCGTGCTCTGCCGCGATGATCTCGGTCAGATCCTTCGGGAAGCCGTAGGTGTCATGCAGCTTGAACACGACCTCGCCGGACACGACCTTCGCGTCGCCGGTGTGCGCCGACAACGTCTGGGTGACGAGCTGGAGCCCGCGATCGAGCGTCGCGCGGAACCGCTTCTCCTCCTCGAGCGCGACCGACCGGATCGTGGACTGCCGCTCGACGAGCTCGGGGTACTGCATGCCCATCTCGTTGACGACCTTCATGCAGACCTCGTGCATGAACGGCTGCTCGATCCCGAGCAGCTTGCCGTGGCGAACCGCGCGCCGGAAGATCCGGCGGAGGACGTACTCGCGCTCACCCTTGTCGGGCTGCACACCGTCGGCGATCAGGAACGCTGTCGTGCGCGCGTGGTCCGCGATCACGCGCATCGATGTGTCGTGCTCTGGATCCTTGCCGTAGGTCTTGCCCGACAGCTCTGCGGCGGTCTGAATGATGCTGGTGAACAGGTCGGTGTCGTAGTTGCTCTTCACTCCCTGGATCACGCTGGTCACGCGCTCGAGGCCCGCACCGGTGTCGATCGACGGCGCCGGAAGCGGGAACAGCTCACCGCCCGCGGTCCGCCGCTCGTACTGCATGAACACGAGGTTCCAGATCTCGAGCCAACCCTTCCAGGTCTCTGGATCGGTGGTCGGCCACGCCGTCGGCTTCCCGTCCATGAAGTAGTGGATCTCGGTGCACGGACCCATCGGGCCCGTCTCGCCCATCATCCAGAAGTTGTCCTTGGCGCCAAGGCCGATGATCCGGTCGTCGGAGAAGCCCGTGACCTTCTTCCAGATCGCGCGCGCCTCGTCGTCGGCGCCGATGCCCGGCAGCTTCGGATCGTTGCCGCCGAAGATCGTCACGCACATCTGCGACTCGTCGATCTTGTAGACCTTGGTCAGCAGCTCCCACGCGTAGGCGATCGCGTCTTCCTTGAAGTAGTCGCCGAACGAGAAGTTGCCGAGCATCTCGAAGAACGTGTGGTGGCGCGGCGTCTTGCCGACCTCGTCGAGGTCGTTGTGCTTGCCGCCGGCGCGCACGCACTTCTGCGACGTCGTGGCGCGCTTGTACCCGCGCTGCTC
>JAYUYE010000139.1:0-2072 GCA_043752985.1 Myxococcales bacterium | reverse complement strand
GGCAGAGGAGGGAGTCAACTCCGAGGCGCGACACGCCAGCTCGGATAGCGTAGCTCGACGCCGAGCTCCACGCGCAGCCGGCGGTTCGCGATCCTGCGGTCCGCGGTCAGCATCCCCGCTACCTCTGGTGAGACGGAATCGGCAGGAACGCGCGGCGGCAGCGGAAGGCCGAGCTCGGCGGCGATCGCATCGGCGACCTCGCCGATCGGAGATGGCTCATCGTCGGCAACATTGACCGCGCCGGTGACCTTCGAGGTCCCTGCGGCGATGATCGCGGTCACCAGATCGTCGACGTGGATCCGGCTGACGTGCGCGTGGCCATCGCCGACGATCCGGTAGGTGCCGGCACGGATCCGATCGACGAGGCCGCGGCCCGGACCGTGAATCCCAGCGACCCGCAGCGTGACCCACGGGATCGCTGCGTCCGCGAGAGCTGCCTCCGCGGCGACCCGGGCGCGACCCGATGTCGTGGTCGGCGCGATCGGCCAGCTCTCGTCGACGGACGCACCACCGCCCGGTGCGTAGACGCCGGTCGACGAGACGTAGACGAGCTTGCGCGCGCTCGCGGCTGCGTCGATCAGAGCGCGCATCTCGGCTGCCGCGTCGGCGCCCGGCGGCGCGAGACAGACCACGATCGCGTCGGGCGGGATGATGCCGGACAGCGTTGTGGGCTCCGCGAGATCCGCGCGCACGCCGATCGCACCGAGCTGGCTCGCGAGGTCTGAGGCCGCGGCAGCCGTGCGGCGGGTGATCGTGACGTCTCCGCCCTGCCCGACCAGCGCTCGGGCGAGACGAGCACCCGTGTAGCCAGCGCCGACGAGAAACCACGACCCGGACATGTGACGAGTTTGCCCCCGCAGCCCGAAGCTGGCTACGATCATGATCGTGCGTTCCGCGGTGATCGGTCTTTTCGGCTGCGTGCTCGCGGCGTGCGCCACGCCCGTGGCGCGCACGGCGGATGCACCAGGCGACACGCCGCCCGATCAGCAGCGCCACTACACGATCTGGCTCGGCGGCGCGCAGGTCGGCACCGCGGATGAGACCGAGGTCTGGTCGCGCGCCGGTGTGGTGCTGCGCCGGATCGAGACGCTGCGGTTCCTGCGCGGCGATGCGCCGGTCTCGCTCGCGACGACGATCGAGGTCACCGCGAGTCACGCACTGGTTGCATCGCGGGTGACCTGGACCGAGCGCGCAGGTTCGCTCCGCGAGGCCATCGCGATCCGCGAGCCGCGCGGCTGGAAGGTCGCACTCGACGGCACGCAGCTCGCGGTTCCCGGCGACGCGGTCCCTGCCGAGCTGATTCCGCTGCTCGTGCGCCGCGATGGTTCGTTCGACGGCGCGGTGTTCTTGCCCGCGCGAGGGTTCGTCAGCGGTCACGGCCGGATCGATCCAGTCGCGCCGGGCCGGCTGGTCGCGCGCCTCGCGCTCCCTTCGAACGTCAGCGTCGAGGCAACGATCGATCTCCATCCCGACGGTGCCCCGGCTCGCGTCGTCGACGGTGCCGGCGTGATCGCGATGCGCGCGACGCCGGCGCAGGCGCGCGCAAACTTTCCGCTGGTCGATCTGATCTCCGCGACGTCGGTGCCGGTGACCGGGGAGCGCAGCACCCGCCTCGCACTCGACGGCGACCTTGCCCTGCCGGCCGTGCCCGGTCAGCGCGCATCCCCCGCGCCCGCAGGGCTGTCGCTCGAGCTATCAGCGCAGCTACCCGGCGGCCTCCCACCCGGCCCCGAGGGCAGCGATCGCAGCGGCGACATCGCGGCCGTCGTCGCGAGCGTGCAGCGCCGGATCGTTCCGGACCTCGGTGCGAGGATCGCGTCCTCGCGAGATGCGAGCTCGGCGACCGCTGGCGACTGCACCACCTTCGCGCTCGCCTACGCCGCGCTCGCTCACCGGCTCGCGATTCCAACGCACGTCGTCACCGGCCTGCGCGTCGATGGTGCCCGGCTCGTGCGTCATCGCTGGGCGGTGAGCTGGACCGGATCAGCGTGGATCGCCGTCGACGCGGCGTTCGGTGCCGCGCCCGCGGGCGGCGATCTGATCGGGCTCTCGGTCCACGACGCAGACGACGC
>JAYUYE010000138.1:0-2073 GCA_043752985.1 Myxococcales bacterium | reverse complement strand
GCAACCACACCGCGCGCGTCTGCACGAGGTGCGCGACGATCGCCGCGAGCGCGACCCCCGCGAGCAGAGGCATCACGAGCTCGAGCACCGCGCGCGGCACGCCCGCGAGATCGAGACCCGCGCGGTCGAGGCCGACGCTGTCGAGACCCGTGAGGCCGGCGCTGTCGAGACCGGCGGGCGCGGCCGGCGCTGTCGAGACCGGCGGTCCCGCGAACCTCGCGGGACTCTCACACGCGGCGGAGACCCATGCGCCCAGGCGTACCGCCGCTGCACGCCCGAGCGCGCCGAGGGCGATCACCGCGACCGCACAGGCAATCGCGCCGGTCAGCACGGGGCTCGCCGCGTGCAATCCCGCCGCGCGTGCGAGCGCAGAGCGGCGCACCGACGGCGGGAAGGGGCGGGGCTCGGCCATGTGTCCGAGGCTGATGGTAAGGTCGCCGCGGCATGGCGCCCCGATCCAAGGTCCGAAAAGCAGTGATCCCGGCCGCGGGTCTGGGCACGCGGTTCCTCCCGGCGACCAAGGCGATCCCGAAAGAGATGCTGCCGATCGTCGACGTGCCGACGATCCAGCTCGTGATCGAGGAAGCCGTTCACGCCGGCATCACCGATGTGGTCGTGATCAATGGCCGCAACAAGGGCCCGATCGAGGATCACTTCGATCATGCGTACGAGCTCGAGCACACGCTGCGCTCGCGCAACAACGTCGAGCTCGCCGATGCGATGAAGACGATCTCCACGATGGTGCGCCTGATCTCGGTGCGCCAGAAGCAGCCGCTCGGCCTCGGGCACGCGGTGCTGTGCGCGCGCGAGGCAGTCGGCGACGAGTCGTTCGCGGTGCTGCTCGGCGATGACCTGATCGACAACGATGCGGATCCTGGCATCGGCCAGCTGATCCGCGTGCACGAGCAGACCGGCGCAGGCGCGGTGGCGCTCGTCGAGGTGCCCGCCGGCAAGGAGCACATGTACGGCATCGTTGCCGGCGAGATCGATTCGACCGGTCACATGCGGATCCGCGAAATGGTCGAGAAACCCAAGAGCAATCCGCCGAGCCGGTGGTCGATCGTCGGGCGCTACGTGTTGCCGCCAGAGATCTGGCCGATGCTCGCGTCGACGAAGCCGGGTGCCGGTGGCGAGATCCAGCTGACCGATGCGCTCAAGGAGCTCGCGCAGTCGCCGATCGGCATCTATGGCGTCGTGATCACGGGACGGCACGATGCCGGCGACAAGCTCGGCTATCTGCGCGCGAACCTCGCGTATGCGATGAAGCGTCCCGGGATGCGCGATGCGGTGGTCGATCTGTGCCGCGAGATGATCGCGGCCGCAGAGTCGGGCACCCGGTGAACGGGATCGGGTGACGAGCCCGCGGCTGTTCGAGATCGCGGTGACGCTCCCGGTGGCGGGGCGGTTTCACTACCGCGTACCGCCTCACCTGGCAGGCCGCGCCCAGATCGGCTCGCGCGTGCTCGTGCCGTTCGGCGGGCGCAAGGTGACTGGCGTCGTGATGCGCACGGATACCATTCCGCCGGAGGGTGTGGTCCCGGTCGATCTCAGCGAGGTTCTCGACGACGAACCGGCGCTGTCGCCCGAGCTCGTCGAGCTGTGCATCTGGATCGCCGAGTACTACGAGGCTCCGATCGGCGAGGTGATCAAGTCCGCGCTTCCCGCGGGGAGCGGGGTCAACGCACGGATGGTGTTCGCGTTGACGAAGGCGGGCGAGGCGGCGGCGGACGGGCAGGGCGCCGCCCTCCCACCGAAGCAACGCGTCATGCTCGCGAAGCTCGCGCAGGGACCGCTGCCGGTGGCGGCGACGTCGAAGGGGGCGCGCAGCGTGATCGAGGCACTGATCACGCACAAGCTCGCCGAGTGTCGCGATCAACGCGCGAGTGCACGGGCGCGGTTGCGCCGCGAGCGCATGGTCGCGCTGGTCGGCGAGCACAGCGTCGCGCGCGCGCAGGTGATTCGCGCACCGAAGCGGCTCGCGGTGATCGATGCACTCGCCGAGCGCATGCCGGTGGTCCTCGATGATCTCGAGCGCGTGCTGCCGGGCGCCAAGATCTCGGTGCGCGAGCTCGT
>JAYUYE010000137.1:0-2079 GCA_043752985.1 Myxococcales bacterium | reverse complement strand
TCGACTCGAGTCGTCACGCGCGTCGAGATAGCAACCGGCGGAACGGATTGCGGCGCTGGGCGCGCAGCGTCGCCCCCGCTGATGCGGTCGACGCCTTTGCCGCGTGCTTCGTGTGCGTTGCGACCTCCTTCGCCGTGCCGACGAACACCTCGCGCGTCTTCACGATCACATCGAACCATGACCACGCGACGCCGAAGTTCTTGTCCTGGTCGCCCATGTGGTGATCGTAGTGCCACGGCAAGTGATCGCGAGCCCAGGCGGGATCGAGGTGGGCGTGGCGGTGATCGCGCCGGTAGCGGAGGAGGCAGTACCAGACGGTGGCGGTGTAGAGCGGCGCGAGCGGGAGGAGCGGCAGGTGTGCGACGCCGATCGCGAACAGGCCGAGGGCTTCGCGGGCCTGCGTCGTCGAGGACCAGACCGGACCCTCGTAGGCGGGGTCGTAGCCACCGTTGCGGCGAACGGCCTGATGGTGGTCGTGGTAGTGGAACGAGAACCGGGAGGCGCGATCGCGGCCGAGGCCATGCAGCAGGTACTTGTGGATGGCCCACTCGCCGGCGCCGAACACGGCGAGCGCGACAGGGATGCCGAGCATCGCGTCAGCTTACGTCTTGCTCGGCAGGTACGCACGAGGAAGCGACGCGAGCTGGAACTGCTTGCGGCGGCGCCGTGCGTTGATCCGTTGCAGACCAACCAGTGTACCGAAGCCAGCGAACACACCGGTGGTGGCGACGACGTAGCCGGCACCGAGCAGAGGGAGGCCGAGGGCGACGGCCGAGAGGATGACCATGCCGGCGAGGACGGGCCAGATGATGTCGCTGGCGTGACGGCGGACCCAGGTGTGGTACTCGCGCTCGCAGTCGCGACACCAGCCCCGGGCGCTCAGCTCGCCGCCGGCGTTGCAGCGCGTGCACGTCATGAGCGGAAGTCTAGTCGTCGCCGCCGCCGCCGCCACCCCCACCGCCGCCGCAATTCGGCCGCTCGCCGCGCGGCACGACGAGGTCGACGTCTCCGAGGACGGAGACTCCGGCCACGTCGAGCTCGATGTGGAACGCCGCGTCGCCGTAGTCCAGTGAGAACCGGTTCGTGTCGCTCCTGGTACAAGTTGTCGCACTCTGGAGGATCAGCTCGACGGATCGATCGTGACGTCGATCGCGGCCCCATCGAGCGTGCCGCGAACGCTGCCTTCGGAAGGACCGCCGTCGGGCGACCGCGCTGCGCCTCGAAGCTGGCGCGCAAGACAGACGCAGGAGCGTCTCAGCGTTTGTTATCGAACCTGACGCCCTTCTCGACCTGCTCGATCGCAGACTTCGTGAGTGCGATCGCCTTCACGCGATGCCCGCCCTTGTCCGACGCGGCGTTCTGCAGCGATGTCAACGCGGACTGCAGATGCCCGAGCGCGTCATGCATCTTGGGCTGGACGTCAGCGCCAGCCGTGTTGAATGCGAGCATCGTGGCGAGAGCAATCGAGGTCAGCTTCCAGGGGTTGGGCATGGCAAGTAGACGCGCCTGCCGCCCGGCCGGTTAAACGCCGGATCAGGGTTGTTCGGTGCTGACCGGCTCGACCCCGGCGATCAAGAGGTCCAGCCACTGGGCCCAGCCCGCCTCGAACGCGCCGAGCTCGGCCTCGCCCATCGGGGCACCCTTCCAGCTGTTGATCAGGCGGAGCTCCGTGACGCCCGTCGCCAACGGCTTGAGCTTGACCTCGAGGAGCTCGTCCTCGTACGAGCCCGGTTTCGCGCTGACGTGGTGGAAGGTCTGGACGATCCGCTTGCCGGGCTCGAGCACGCGGTACTCGCCGGTGAACGCGTTCACCGTGCCGTCCTTCTCGTGATTCTCGATCCGGAACTGACCGCCGACGCGCACGTCGGCCTCGACGACCGATGCGAGCCAGCGCTTCATGATCATCGGCTCGGTCCACGCAGCGTACAGCTCGTTGACCGATGCGTTGATCACGCGAACGATGGTGGCGGAGTGCTCGTCCTGCATCGGGCTCTCTTCCTACTACGGTTGCAGCGTGTCGAGGAACGCGAACACGTACAAGCTCGTGGTCGGCTCGAATTGCAGGGCCGAGGCACCACC
>JAYUYE010000136.1:0-2079 GCA_043752985.1 Myxococcales bacterium | reverse complement strand
CATGCTCGCCGACCTGCGCCGGCTGCTTGGCGGTGCGCCCGATCCAGAGGCGGTGGCAACGCTGATCGCACAGCGCCGGCCGCGCTCGACCCTGCCCGCGCGCGTGACCCCCGGCGTGATCACGGAGGTCAAGCTGCACGATGACTCGACGCAGGCGACGATCATCGAGGTCGCGACCCGCGATCGCGTCGGCGTGCTGTATGCGATCACGCAGACGCTCGCCGACCTCGGCCTCGACATTTCGCTCGCGAAGGTCGCGACTGAAGGCGAGAAGGTCGCCGACGTGTTCTACGTGACCCGCACGGGCAAGCGGATCACCGACGCAGCGCAGCGCGCGGTCATCGTCGAGCGGCTGCATCAGGCCCTCGACGTCTCGGGGCTGTCGGGCTCATGAGCGCGATCGATCTGCCACCTGGGATCGGGCTGGTCGGAACACCGCTCGGCATCTTTCACGCGCCGAAGCGGTCGCGCCGACTCGCGTGGCTCGCGGTGGTCGCGGTCGTGCTCCTGCTCGTGGTCACCTGGTACTTCGTGTCGCGCCATCCGTGGCGTCGTGGGGCGAGCACGCAGGTCGTGCTGCCGGTCGCGTTCCTGATGTTCACCGGTCTCGCACTCGCGATCCGCAGCGCGCGAGTCGCGATCACCCGCGACGGGGTCCGCTGGGGCTGGACCTTGCTCGGCTTCAGCCAACCGAGGACGAAGCTGACCTGCGCGCATATCTACGCCGACGGCATCGCGCTCGAGGCGAAGCGCGGCTCGAAGTGGTTCATCGCCGCGCGCGACTGGGACCGGTTCGACGCGCTCGTGCGCCAGCTCCGGCGCGCCGAGCTCCCGCTCGAAGATCACCCCGGCAAGGCGCCGCTGCGCCAGCGGCTGCAGGCGTACGGCCGGTTCCTCGACGGACTCGTCGTCGTCAGCATCGCCGGCTCGTTCGCCGTGGTGCTGTGGGCTGCCTGAACGGTGATGAGCTAGCGCAGATCGATCATCGCGGCGTTGGTGCTCGTGATCAGCGCCGATGTGCCGTCGCTCGTGCCCTCCGGTCCAATCTGGACACGCGTGTACGACACCGGCAGCTTGTCGACCGTGAACTTGCCGTTCCGGCACGGCACGGGCGCGTAGCCGAAGGAATCGCCGTTCGCGATCGCGAAGTGGATGTACAGATCTGGGTGCCCCACGCACTTCCTGGCATCCGCGACCTCGCCATCGATCGTCCATGTCGTGACGACCAGGCGCACGCTCGCGGCCGGATAGCACAGGCCGTCGCGCGCGCAGACCTGCACACCGCACTCGCTGTCCTGGCGGCACCCGGGGATCAGATCGCCGCCCGGAACCGTCCAGTTGTCGTCGTCATGAGGGTCGCCGCGGTCGGGTTCCGGCTCGGCAGGCGGCAGACATCCGGCGACGAGCACGGCGAGGAACGCGATCTTCATGGCGTGGTCGAAGATGTCATGGCCGCGTACAGGGCGTCGCCGGTGAAGTCGCGCTTGCCAGCGTTTTCCGCCGCGCGGATCAGGCGCACGAGTGCCGTGTTGACGGGAGCGGTGCGGCGAAGGCGCTGGGCGAGCGCGACGACCTCGCCCTGGAGTTGATCCACCTCGGTCGATCGCTTCGCCTCGAGGTCGTCCCACATCGACGACCGCGCCTGCGGATCGATCGCGACCGCCTTGGCCGCGAGCACCTGGAACACGCGATCGGGAAGCTCGAGCAGGCGCGGCATCCAGCGCGGCGGCACCATCGTCAGCCGTGCGATCGGCATGTGCGCGGCGTCGAGGAGCTCGATCGCTTCGCGCTGCGCGGCTGCGAGACAGCGGCGGAATGCGCGCTGCGAGAGCTCGGCCTTCAGCGGGATCCCCGCCAGCGCGTTGATCGCGTTGTTGAGGTTCATCACGAGCTTTGCCCACTGCACGGCCGGCATGTCGACGCGCGTCGAGTAGTCGAGCCGCGCGCTGCCGAGCGCCATGTACAGCGGCGCGCCGCGTGGGTGGTTCTCGATCTTCAGCGAGCCCGAGGAGCCGCGGTGATAGGCGCCCAGGCCCGAGCGCACCACGTTCCACGGCACCATGCCGGCGAGGACAATTC
>JAYUYE010000135.1:0-5405 GCA_043752985.1 Myxococcales bacterium | reverse complement strand
GTATGCGATGGAGGTCGTGGGATTTCGTCACGACGAGACGCTGGCAAGCGGGGAACACGTTCCGATCTGGCAGATCGTTCCGAAACCGAGCCGTTAGCTGCGGACCGCCTACTTGGCAGGCGCAGGCGGCGCGGCGGGCTTTCGCCAGCGCAGGATCGCCCCGATCACGGGGGTGATCGCGGCGAGCGCGGTCGCCCCCACGAGCAGGAACGTCACATCGACGCCAAGGCTCGAGGAGTTGGGGTTCATGCCCCACTTGATCGCCAGGATCCGTCCGCGTCGCACGCTTTCAGCATAGCCGATCAACCGCTACCATCACGGGGATGCGCAACCGGGGGCTCGGGTTCAGCTGGGCCCAGGGGGTCGCAGGTGCCAGCCAGATCGCGATCTTGGCCCCCAGCGCCCTCGCCGCGGTGCTCTCGCGCGTCTGCTTCCGCGGCGAACCGCAGATCGCGGCCGCGCGCGCCACTGTTCGAGTGTAGGCCTCGCACCCCACTGCACAACCCCGAGGTCCGGCCGACTCGATGGGTATGGCCAGCATCCCACCCATGCGGCGGTCCCAGGTGATCATGCGGTTGCCGGTCGATCACGTGACCGCGTCGCTGATCCTGCACGACGGCGATCGCTCCGAGGTCGTGATCTTCGTGTCGCCTGACGAGGACATCGCGCGCATCCTCGGCGCCCGCGAGCCGTTCCTGCCGATGATGCGCGCCGGCAAGTTCGCGCTGGTCGCACGCGCCGCGCTCGCCGCGCTCGGCCTGCCGAACATCCCGTCGATCCCGCACGATGACGACCTGCCGGTCGAGACGCAGATGGCATCGATCCGGCTGCGCAGCGGTCATCTGATCGAAGGTGAGCTGCGGTGGATCGGTCCTGCCGGCTCGCGGCGTACCGCCGACTTCCTCAACTCCGACGAGCCCTACATCAATGTCTTCGCGGGGAACACGACCTACTACGTGGTCAAGGACCACATCGCCGTCGTCGAGGAGCGCTGATGCTGACGATTCCCCAGCTGCTCCGATTTGCCGTCCAGCAGAAAGCCTCCGACGTCCATCTCTCGGCCGGTGAGCCGCCGATGTTGCGCATCAGCGGTGAGATGGTGCGGGTCGATCACCCCGCGCTGAGCTCCGAGGACACGCACCGGCTGATCTTCGACGTGATGAACGACGGCCAGCGCCGCGGCTACCAGGACAAGCTCGAGGCGGACTTCGCGTTCGCGCTCGACGAGACGCTGCGCTTCCGCGTCAACGCGTTCGTGCAGAACCGCGGCGAGGGCGCCGTGTTCCGGACCATCCCGCACAAGATCCCGCGGTTCGAAGACCTGGGGCTGCCGAATGTTCTCCGCGAGCTCTGCGATGAAGAGAAGGGCCTCGTGCTCGTCACCGGCCCGACGGGCAGCGGAAAGTCGACGACGCTCGCCTCGATGATCGACTACATCAACGAGACAACGGCCGGTCACATCCTCACGCTCGAGGATCCGATCGAGTTCGTCCACAAGCCGAAGCGCTGCCTGGTCAACCAGCGTGAGGTCGGCACCCAGACCCAGTCGTTCAACAACGCGCTGCGCAGCGCACTCCGCGAAGATCCAGACGTGATCCTGGTCGGCGAGCTCCGCGACCTCGAGACGATCCAGCTCGCCTTGACCGCGGCCGAGACCGGTCACCTCGTGTTCGGCACCGTCCACACGTCGAGTGCGGCGAAGACCGTCGACCGCCTGGTCGATGTGTTCCCGCCGGTGCAGCAGGCGCAGGTCCGCACGATGCTCTCCGAGTCCCTGCTCGGCGTTGCCACCCAGATGCTGATGCAGAAGGTCGGAGGCGGCCGCGCGGCGGCGATCGAGATCCTGATCGGCAACCCCGCCGTCCGTAACCTGATCCGCGAGGGCAAGACCCACCAGATTCCGTCCGCAATGCAGGTCGGCGGCAAGTCGGGGATGGTCACGATGGAGGCCGCGGTGATGGAGCTCGTCACCAAGGGAACCGTCACCGTCGACGAGGCGAAGAAGCGCGTCCCCGAGCTCGCTCACATCTTCGACAAGCAGACCGCGGCCGCACCCGCGCGAGGAGTTGCGCGATGAACGCCGAGCAGCACTGGGATCCGTCGATGCGCAGCCTCCTCGACCACATGGTCAAGGTCGAGGCTTCCGATCTCTATCTCACCGCGGGCAGCCCACCCGTGTTCCGCATCGAGGGGGTTGGCTATCCCGCGAAGACGGCACTGACCGGCGAGCAGGTCTCGCTGATGGCCGAGACGCTACTGACCCCCGCACAGAGCGAGGAGTTCACGACCAAGCTCGAGCTCAACCTCGCGCTCTCGACGTCGACCGGCGGCCGGTTCCGCGCGAACTTCTTTCGCCAACGCGGCTCGGTCGGACTCGTGGTTCGCCTCGTGCGCACGAAGATCAAGACGCTCGCCGAGCTCGCGATGCCGAAGACGCTCGCCGACGTCATGTGCAGCAAGCGCGGCCTCGTCCTCCTTGTCGGCGGCACCGGCAGCGGCAAGTCGACCACGCTCGCCGCGATGATCGATCATCGCAACCGGATCGACACCGGTCACATCATCACGATCGAGGATCCCGTCGAGTTCGTGCACCAGCACCAGAAATGCATCATCACGCAGCGCGAGGTCGGCATCGACACGCTGTCATACAAGGACGCACTCAAGAACACGCTGCGCCAGGCCCCCGACGTGATCCTGATCGGCGAGATCCGCGACGTCGAGACGATGGAAGCCGCGATCACCTTTGCCGAGACCGGTCACCTCTGCGTGTCGACGCTGCACGCCAACAACGCGAACCAGGCACTCGAGCGCATCCTCAACTTTTTTCCGCCGACCCGACAGGCGGAGATCCGGCTCCAGCTCTCGCTCAACCTACGCGCCGTGGTCTCGCAGCGCCTCGTGCCGTCTCTCACCGGTGACCGCGCGGCCGCGCTCGAGATCCTCCTCGACACGCCGCGGATCAAGGATCTCATCAAGCGAGGCGAGACCGAGGCCGTCAAGGACGCGATGGAGCAAGGCCGCCACGAAGGCTGCCAAACCTTCGACGGCGCCATGTTCGACCTCGTGACGGCGAACCGGATCAGCGATGCCGAGGCGCTCAAGGCCGCGGACAGCCCGAACAACCTCCGCCTCCGCCTCGATCGCTACAACCAGACCGGCGGCGGCACGGCGAAGTCTTCGGAGCCTGTGCTCCGGCTCGCGCCAGTGCCCCCACTCAAGGTCGCAGGCGCGACGCGGCACTGATCGCGAACATCGTCGCGAGGTCGCGCGCGCCGGTAATCGTGAACTTCGTGCCTTGCGCCCTCGACGCTGATCGTCAGGTGAAAGTTCGACGCGAATTCGGTGATCACCCCGGCCTTCGAGGTTCGGCCAGTCGTTCTCTGTGACCACCCGGGCGTGGCGAGCGATGTCCCGGGTCGTCGACGCGATCGCCTGGAGCGAGCCATGCTTCTTGTCGAGCACCTTGGCCCAGCACTTCTCGCCCAGCTTGAACGGGTGGCAGCGGCAAACCGGCTAGACATCGACGTCGGTGCCCTCATCATGCTCGGATCTGGCGGCGCGTTGTCGCTAGTTCCCGATCGGGGCGGCGAACGAGCCCTTGACTGACGAGCCGTCGGCCGCGATCGCGAGATCGCCGCACACCCACTTGTCGTCGAGGTGCGTGACCGTCAGCGAGCCCGCGTCGATGCCGGCGAGCGAGATCGAGATCAGGCTCTTCGCGCTCGCCTTGGTCTCGAGCGTCGGGGAGACGAGGCGCTCCTCCTTCATGCCGAGCTTGTACGCGCCTACGTCGACGACGACCGGCTCGCGCTTGTCACCCTTGATCTCGACCTTCGCGAGACGGAAGCCGAGCTTGCCCTGCGTCCCGCGCGGCTTGCCCCAGCTGCTGTGGAACTGGTGATCGGCGAGCTCGATCGAGACCGTCTTGCCGCCGAGCTGGCTCTGCGCCTTCGCGCCCTTCACCGTGAACGTCTTGCCCGCGTAGTCCTTCGACACGATCTCGATCGGGCCGTTCTTGCACATCTCGGGAAGTCCATCCCAACTCGTCGCAGTCGCGCCCTCTTGCACGGCGTCGAGACCAGTCTTCGCGGCGGCGAGCTTGTCGGCGGTGATGCCCGCAACCGGCGTCGCTGCCTTGCGATCCGTCAACGTGCCGTCGCCCAGCTGACCGCGCTGGTTGTAGCCCCAGCACGCGGCCGAGCCGTCGGCGAGTGCAGCGCACGAGAACACGTGACCGACGGCGATGTCGATCGCCTTGCCCGCGAGGCCGTCGACCTTGCCCGGCTTGGTCGCGGTACCTGCGCCACCGAGCTGGCCCATGTTGTTGTCGCCCCAGCACCGCACGCCGCCGTCGGCCGCGAGCGCGCACATGTGATTGCGTCCGGAGATCTTGGTGACGCCCGCGAGATCAGGGTTGGCCTTGGCCTCGCCCTTCTCGCCCCAACACACCGTCGCGTCCTTGGTCAGCACGCATGTGTCGTCGCGATGCGTCTGCGTGAACAGCGCCGTCGCGCCGGCGACGCCCGCGATCGCGGACGGCAGCTGTTTCTTACCCGAGTAGCCCCAGCACGTGACCGTGCCGTCGCCGAGCAGCGCACACGCATGGTTCTGTCCCGCGGCGACCTGCTTGGCACCCGTGACGCCGGGAATCTGGGTGAGCGGCTTGTCGTTGCCTCCACCTTGCTCACCGTCGGCAAGCGAGTTGAACGCCGGGCTGCCCCAGCCCCAGACCGTGCCGTCGGACTTCACGGCGTAGCCCGTGCCGCCGCCGAGCGCGATCGACAGGGCGCCCTTGAGGTCCGCGATCTCGCGCGGCTCGGTCTTGTCGTTCTTGTTCGGGATCATCTGCGCCGCGCCCCAGCACCACACCAGCTTCTCCTTGGTCGTGACGCAGGCGATGTCGCCGCTCGATCCACTGTCGCCGCCCATCACGATGTCGACCGCGTTCGCGATGCCCGGCACATCGACCGGAGTCGCTGCATCGTCGAGCGACCTTGCGATGCCACGCTCGCCGCCGTCATTCTTGCCCCAGCAGCGGACGCCGCCATTGTCCAGCACGGCGCACGCGGCGCCATCGCCTGCGGCGATCTTGACGACCTTGCGCGAGCCGCCCGCAGCCGGGGTCTCGGTCTTCGGCTTGGCGCCCTGGACGACCTTGACGTCCGCGGGGCCTGGACCCGGGCCGGCGCCGGCACCGTCGTCCTTCTTACCTTTGCATCCAGTGAGGCCGACGATGCTCGCAAGGAACAGTCTGAGGACGGCGGATTGTTTCATTGGCGCCGACCGTGCTCCGCATCACCTCGCCTTGGCAACTGATCGTGAGCGCGATTCCCGAGCACATGTACGAGTTTTGCGCCTTGTGGGCATCGCACGCGGCCTTCGTCGTGAAGGTCCCGAGCGCGAGC
>JAYUYE010000134.1:0-5408 GCA_043752985.1 Myxococcales bacterium | reverse complement strand
CCTTCGACGTGATCCGGCCGACGCCGCGAATCAGCGACTCCTGCCCACCGCGCACGAAGAATCCGCCGGTCGAGTTCGCGTTCGACTCGCGCAGCGCTTCCTCGACACCAGCGAGCGTCACGTTGAACGCACGCAGCAGATCCGGATCGACGCGCACCTGGTACTGGCGCACGCCGCCACCGATCGGGACGACCTGCGCCACACCCGGCAGCGCAAGCAACCGGCGACGTAATACCCAGTCCGCGGTGTCCCGGACCTCCATGGGCTTGTGGCGGTCGCTGACAACGGCGACGAACAGGATCTCGCCCATGATCGATGCGATCGGCGCCAGGCTCGGCGGGCTGATGTCGGGTGGCATCTGCGAAGCCACGAGCTGGAGCTTCTCGTTCACGATCTGACGCGCGACGTAGATGTCGGTGCCCCAGTCGAACTCGACCCAGACGATCGAGATGCCGATACCCGACGACGATCGTACGCGGCGCACGCCCGTCGAGCCATTCACGGCCGATTCGATCGGGAACGTCACGAGCGCCTCGACCTCCTGCGGCGCCAGTCCGTGCGCCTCGGTGACGACGGTGACGGTCGGTGCGGTGAGATCCGGGAAGACGTCGACCGGAGCCCGCATCGCGACCACCGCGCCATAGGCCATCAGCCCCAACGACACGATCACGACGAGCAGGCGGTTCGCGATCGACCAGTGAATGATGCGGTCCATTGGGTCTCAGTGCGCGTGGCCGTGGGCGGGCACCGCGCCCGATGACGCGGCGAGCTTCACCTCGTACGCACCCTTGGTGACGACGCGCTCGCCGGCCTTGACGCCTTCGAGCACTTCGGTCCAGCCATTCGAGCGGATGCCGAGCCGTAAGGGCCGGCGCTCGAACGACTCCCCTTCCACCATCAGGTAGGCGACCTGACGACCGCCATCCTCGACGATCGCGGCATCGGGAACTGCGAGTGCCTTGCGCGGAGCGCCGGTCGAGATCACGGTCTTCGTGAAGTTGCCGATGCGGAGCTTGCCTGCGGTGTTATCGACCTCGAAGATCACAGGCACCGTTCGCGTCTGTGGATCGACCACTCGGCCGACCGTGATGAGCTTGCCGCTCGATGAATCGACAGTGAACGGTTGGTCATAGCCATCGATCGTGAACCACGCGGCTTGTGCGTTCTCGACCTTCGGCACGTCGGCTTCGAACACTTTCGCGACGAGCCACACGCGCTCGAGATCGATGACGGTGAACAGCGTCTGTCCCTCCTCGACGCCCTGCCCCGACGCAGCGTCGATCGACACGAGCGTGCCGTCCGCCGGGGCGCGCACCTGGAACACGCGTCCGCCGCCGGTGCCTCGCGCGCCCGCATCGAACTGACCGAGTCGCCCGCGTGCGCCTGCGAGCCGCGCCTCGGCGATCTTCACGCGCGTCGTTGCTTCATCGACAGCCTTCGGTGGTGCGGCTTGCGCGGCGACCAGGCGCTGCTGGCGCTCGAGCTCGACTCGCGCGGCGGCAGCCTCGGCTTCCGCCGCTCCGACATCGGCGGATATCGTTGGACGATCCGTACCCCCTGTCACGCGCGGCGTGATCGTGGCCAGCACCTGGTCTTTCCTGACCGGCATGCCGAGGATCGGCGCTGGCGAACCGATGGACACCCGCCCCGCCGACGGCGCGGTCAGCAGCGCTTCCTTCCCTGCAACGGGTCGGATCTCGCCGGTCGCTCGAACACCGTCCTGCAGGTCGCGCTCGGTAGCGGCGACGGTCGTGAAGTCCGTCTTCCACGCCTGTTCCTTCAGGTACGAGATGCGGCCGGGCACTTCGGGCTCTTCCTTGAGCGCCGCCCGGGCGGCTGCCTCGTTCGCGAACACCTCGCACGGTCCGATCGCGAACGAGTCCGTGAGCTGCGGGCTCGTGATCGACATCTCGAGCTCGCACTTGCCGGGCCTCGTTGGCGTGATCGTGAGTCGGAAGATGCCCGGGCTGGCGGGCTCCTTTGCGACCGCCTCGATTGGAGGCCGGCCAGCCATCGTCAGCGTGATCGTCGCGCTGCCCGCCGTCACAGGCTTACCGCTCGCGTCGACGGTGGTGTGCGCGGCGAATCCTGTCTCCTTGCCGACGATCAGCGGCTTGTACTCCACGAACAGCTCGGTCTTGTCAGTCCACACCGTCGCGGACTGACCGGGCAGCTCTGCTTCCGGCGCAGCGTGCCCGCCCTTGTCGTCGTGTGCGTGACCGCCTTCCTTGTCGTGGCTGTGCCCGCACGAGAGCACGAGGGCGAGAACGAGAACCTTGCACTGCTTCATAGCCGCTGCCCCACCGCGAGCTCGAGCTCGCGCTTGTCACGCGCCACCTGGTGGCGCAGGTCGAGTGCACGAATCCGGACCCCGCGCGCGGCACGATGCGCATCGAGCAGCTCGACGACGCTCGCATTGCCTTCGCGGAACGCGGTCTCGGCCGCGACCAGGATCACGTCGAGGCGATCGAGCTGGCCCGTCGCGAGCCGGCGCGTCTGCTCGATCCTTGCCATCAGCGTCGCGTGCGCGACCTGTACGGCACTCGGAATCTGGCGTTCGAGCCAGCGGGCCTCCGCGTTCGCGACCTGCCGGTCCGCATCCGCGCGAGCCTTGTCGCCCTGCCCTCGGTCGAAGACCGGGATCGAGAGTGCGAGGCCTGCGACGTATCCGGTGCCGGTCTGATCGCCGAGGTCTACTGTCATCGCACCGGCCGTGAGCGTCGGCGTAGGGACCCAACCGCGTGCGGCGGCACCTCCACGCCGAGTCGCAGCTTCACCCCGGAGCTTCGCCGCGCGGAGATCGCCACGGTCATTCGCCTTCGCGAGCAAGGCCTCGACGGTCGGCACCGCGGTCGGCAGCTCGAGCGTCGACGAGGCATCCAGCTCACCGGTTCTTCCCGTCATCGCGGCGAGCTGCGACCGGGCGCGCGTCAGATCGATCTGCGCGGTCGCGAGGTCGTCGTCGTGGCCCGCGAGCTCGAGCTCGAACCGCTGGACCTCGTAGCCGGAGGCATCGCCCGCCTTGCCCCGCTTCCGTGCGATCTCGACGGCTCGGACCAGCGACGCCCGCGAGCGGGTCAGGATCTCGACGTGCAGGCGAGCCCGCGCGGCGTCATCAAACACGCGCAGCGCCTGGATCACGAGCTCGAGCTTCGTTTGCGTTGCATCGCTGCTGACCGCGCGAACACCCGCCTCGGCCGCAGCGATCTGCCTGCCGCGACGGCCCGAGATATCGAAGGGGACGCTCAGGCGCAGGTAGTTGGTCGCCAGCCCCGTTCCGTCGACAAAAGGCTCTTCGCGCTCGATGGAGATACTCGGATTCGGTCGCACCCGCGCCGCTGCGACCTCCGCGCGAGCCGCTGCGAGCTTCGCGGCAGCAACCGCAGCGCGAGGATCCTTCGCCTCGAGCTCCACGATAAACGTGGGCTCGTCGATCGCCGGCACTGCTGGCTGCGCGCGCGCGCTGGCGCCCGTGAGCGTCAGCGCTACTACCGCCGATAGTAACGATGCGCGCCCGTAAACATCTGTCATCGCGATGGCCCCTTATCCGAGCAACGTCTCGAAGGCGTGATGGACCGGCTCGGCGGCGACCACGCCTGCGATCGCGAGCGCGACACAGGACGCGACGACCACTCGCCCGAACACGACCGCAGCGCGCTCGCCGAGCGGACCGCACGCGAGCACGGCGCGAACGCGACCCTCGACTTCCTCCACCGTCGGCGTGAAGCCGAACGCCGGCACCGGCCGCGTCGCCTGGAGGCGACACATCGACAGCATCGCGCTCGCGACCATCTCGGGCTCGCCCGTGACCGCTGCCGCATGCGCATCGCAGAGTCTCTCGCTCGCGGAGAGCCACGTGCTCCGTACGCGATCGCCGACGAGCGGCGCAGCGAACACGAGGAATGCTTCGAGCACCGCGCGCGTGCGGAGGTCACCATGGCGAATGTGCGCCGCCTCGTGCGCCACCAGTGCGGCGCGCTCGCCTGTCGACAGGGACGTCCACACGCGCGCCGAGACATAGATCCCGGGGCGCGCGACGAAGCAGAACGCGCGTTCGGAGTCCACGAGTCGCACATCGCCGGCATCGCGGCTCAGCGCGTGAAGCTCGCGGATACTGCGCGCGCCCCGCAAGAAGCCTGCAGCGACGATGGCCGCGCGGCCGAGCACGGTCGCTGTGACGATCGCGAGGGCGACGACCACCGAGCTCCGCTCGATCCACTGCCCACCATGCGAGATGCACAGATGTGCGTGGTGCCCGTGCGCTTCACAATGATCGACTCCCAACGCCGACTGGATCAGCAGCGTCGCCACGGCGACCACGCCGAGAACGATCGGAACGATCGCGACCGCCAGTGCCGCGCGGCGTTCTGCCATCGGGCCAGCTCGCTTCAGCCACGGACGCGCCGATGCGAGTGCGAGCGCGCCGAGTGCCGACAACGTCCACGTCGTCACGGCGAAGACGAGGGCGAAACCCATGATCGACCCGATGCTCACTTGCGCCTCTTGTGGCTCGCGATCAATCGCTCGAGCTGCGCGAGGTGCTTCTCGTCGAGATCAGCGGCGACCTCGACGAACGCCGCGAGCACGGGCGCCGCACCCTGTTCGAGAAGAGGCGTCAGCGCGGCCTCGACGACGCGGCGCTGGTACCCGGCGCGGTCCATGGCGGGCTCGTAGAGAAACGCGTTGCCATCCTTCTTCCGGCGCAGCAGCTTCTTCGTGTGGAGCCGGTCCATGGTCGTCATGATGGTCGTGTACGCGTGATCGCCGCGCAGCCGCTCGCAGGCGGTTCTCACCGAGATCGGATGCTCCTCCCAGAGTAGATCCATCACGCGCGTCTCGAGCTCACCGAGGACGCGCGCGGCCAGGGAGAAGGTGCGCACGATCAAAGGCTAGGACGACAACCTACTATGGTCAATAGTAGATCGGGCGATCGTGCGCGCGTGGCGTGCGCTCCGAAGACTTCAAGCAACAGCGCGGCTGATCACCCGCTCCGCCCCCGACGAGCGCTCGCGCGCGGCCGAGATCACTGGACCGTGATGGTGCCGCGGATCATGTCCATCGAGCACGAGTACTTCACGATGCCAGCGGTCCCGAACGTGATCGCGACATCGACCGGCTTGTTCAGCGGCAGATCCTTCTCGATCTTCTGACCGTCGACCGAGATCACCACCTCCGTGCCGCAGGTGCGCTCGACGCGGCGCTCGAACCGGAGCACCACGGGCTTCCCGCGTGGAACCGTGACGTTCTTCGGCTCGAACCCCGCGCTCGTGACGGCGATATCGAATCGGGCCGGTGCGACGGCGGCTACCTTCGCCGGTGGCGTCGGTGCCTTGGTATTTGGAGGGGCGGGCGCATCGTGATTCATGCTGCTGTGGTCGTTACCACCACCGCCGCCGTGTCCTTCGTGC
>JAYUYE010000133.1:0-5416 GCA_043752985.1 Myxococcales bacterium | reverse complement strand
CATCCGTGTACGTACCAATTCCGAGTACTCCATCATTCGATTCCGCTCTCGCCCCCAAGGTGGTCAGGTCGATGCGGCAACTACGCTGACACAGGGGGCTCTCGTACATCGACCGTTTGCAGGAAACGTCTGTGGTGGCATGGGAGCAACAGCGGCAGGGTCCCCCAGGTCAGGCCACGGATGCCGAGATGATCGTGCTCTTTCACAGCTTCAAGGCCAAGATGGGTCACTCGACGCCACGCTACAAAGCCGCACTCGAAGAGAAGATTCAGCGCTATCGCGCGAGCCCCGTGTCTCGAATTGGTCGAGACAAGGCATACGCTACCCGCGATGCCAACGTGACCGACGTCGGACACGGTGGCATGACTACGCGCGACACGAAGGTCGTATGGGTACAGTTCTCGGAGGATCTCCCGCCGGAACTCTACTATTACAAACTCGATGCCTCACCGAGGCAGAACGACCACACGCGTGGACACAAGCTTGTTCGGTCATCTGGCGGACTGACGGTCGTCGAAACGCTGACCGAGCCGGTTCGCGACGCCGAACAGCTCCTCGAACGCGCGCGCCTCGAGCGCCGGCTGGCCGAGCTCGTGCTCGAGCTCGACGAGCCGTTTCGCACGACGGTGTTGTTGCGGTACCGCGAGGGACTGAGCGCGGAAGCGATCGCGAAACACCAGGGAATCCCGGCCGCCACCGTGCGCAGCCGGCTCAAGACCGCGCTCGATCGGTTGCGGGACGAGCTCGACGACGGCGAGCATAAGAAGTCACATGCGCTGTTCGGACCGCTCGTTCCGGGCGTGCGACCGGCCTCAACATTGTGGGGGATCGTGATGGCGAAGATGACGTCGAAGATCGGGAGCGCGGGGGCTACCGAGCCGACGAACTGAGACAAGTGCTGCTACCTGGTGAGTTGAGTTGAGATGACAAGGCGGAATCAGAAGAAGCGCGCAGATTTCACGCTGACCCGCAATCGCGACGTATCCCCATCCCGGGGCCCGACCGATCAGGCCTGAACGCTGCTCGTGCAACGCATACTCTTTCGAGGGGAGCCGCTCCAAGTTCAGGCGGAAGTGCTACAGAAACCCGTGCGAACACTGCGCGTTGTTGAGATCCGCCTCGCCCGCGATCACGTCGCCGCAACGTGCGCGATAGACGATCTGAAGTTTCATTTTACTGTCTGGTACGACGACGTTGATCTGAGCGCTATCGATCCCGAGGTGATGGAGCGCATCGCGTTTCACGTGGCCCTGTTCCAGATCAACACGGTGGCGAGCTTGCGCCCTGATACGATCGAGCTCGGTCAGTACGCACGTCACGCGACGCCGCGGTTCGTGGAGCTCTGGACCATTGTGTTTCGTCGCGTGTGGGCGCAGTGGCGCTGGGAACATGACCTGCCGGACTATGGCGGACCTCGTTTCGTCGACGCTGCAGGCACGGCGAAACCGAATCCCGTGCACACGCCGCCGGGCCCCGTGGAGCTGCTCGCGTTCTGCGGCGGCGGCAAGGACAGCCTGGTGGCCGCGAAGCTTCTCGAGCGCGCTGGGATTCCATTCGCGACGCTCGGCTACTCGCATTCGATCTATGGCGACGCCGCATCGCAGCACGCCCTGCTCGAACGGGTCGCGGCTGGCACTGCGCGGGTGCGTCGCGAGCGTCAGTGGATCTACGATGACTTCCTCGATTCGCCGGTGGTCGGACTCCGGCCCGAGCTCGGTGTGAAGTCACTACTCGCCGCGGAGACACCCGCCTCGGTGTTCGCCGCTTTGCCGCTGGCAATCGCTCGCGGCTATCGCGGTCTTGTCGTCGCGCACGAGCACAGCGCGAATGCTGCGAACCTGGTCTGGGAGGCGACAGGCGAGGGCGTGAACCACCAGTGGGGCAAGGGATGGGAGGCCGAGCAGCTGCTCGATGCTTACGTTCGCACCGAGCTGTGCGCCGACGTTCGCTACTTCAGCGTGCTCCAGCCCGTGCACGATGAAGTGATCTTCGAGTTGCTCGCGCGCGATGCTGAGCTGGCTCCGCTCACCCACTCGTGCAATCTCAAGAAGCCGTGGTGCGGCTCGTGTGCGAAATGCGTGTACGTCTGGTTGCAGATGTCGGCACATCTGCCGGAAGCGATCGTCGATGCGACATTCGTCGACGACTTCGGCGAGCGTCCCGTCAATGATCGCTGGCTGCGCGAGCTACTGGGACTCGCCGACCACACGCCTTTCGAGTGCGTGGGCAGCGCACCCGAGGCGCGGCTGGCGTTGGCGTTGACCGCGCGACGAAGGACCCTCGGTCCACGCCTCGCCAAGCTCGCCGCAGAGGTCGGCCCCATCGATGTCGCTGCGTTGGCGCACCCGCTGACCGGCGTCGATGACATTCACGGCATGCCGTCGCATGTCGCCGACAAGGTGATGCCGCAGCTAGTCGCTGCCGCTGCTGCCGCTCGCGCCCGTCTCGGCAAGCCATAAGTGCATCCGCGACTGCGGATCTTTGAACACGTTCCGTAGCTGCCATCCGGCACGCGCCAGCAAGCTCGCCATGACGGTCGGGGAGTGCTTGTAGCAGTGCTCGGTCACGATCACCTCGCCGCGTTCGAACCTGATCGATCGATCAGCGATGTTCACGGTCTGGGCTCGCCGGCTCACGAGGTGCATCTCGACGCGCGAGCGTGCCGCGTTCCAGACCGCACGATGCATGAAGGCGTCGAGGGCGAACGTCGCCGAATGCGTACGGTTGATATGCGTGAGCATGTTGAGATCGAACGCCGCAGTGACGCCCTCCGGATCGTCGTAGGCGTTGACGAGCGATTCGCGATCGTTGTTCGCGTCGGCTCCGAGGAGCAGCATCGAGCTCGGTCCGACGAGAGATCGGAGGTTCGCGAGAAACGCACAAGCAGCTTCAGGTTCGAAGTTGCCGATCGTGGACCCGGGAAAGAACACGAGGTTTCTGGCCGTATTAGCCGGCGCTGCCGGTAGCTCGAGGGGTGCGGTGTAGTCGCCGCATACGGGTTGGACATCAACTCCGGGGAAATCTGCTCGCAAGGCGATCGCGGTCTCGCCGAGTTGCTCCTCGCTGACATCGATGGGGACATACGCTCTGGGTCGCTCGAGCGCAGCGAGCAGCATGCGCGTCTTCGTGCCGGCGCCACTGCCTGGCTCGACCACGCGAACCGCTGGCCCTACCACGGCGGCGATCGACGTCATGCTCTGTTGGAGAAGGGCCACCTCGGCACGCGTTGGGTAGTACGCGTCCACGGTGCAGATCTGCTCGAATAACTCGGCGCCTCGCGCGTCGTAGAGCAGCTTGCACGGAAGGTGCTTGTTCGGCGCGAGCAAGCCCGCGAGAACTTCGTCCGTTCGCTCCATGACGTTGAGTGCGGTCTTCATCAGCACTCCAGGTCCATTGCGAGCCGCGCGCCAGTCAGCTGCCAGCGCGCAGCGGGTGGAAAGAAGTTGCGGTAGGAGGCGCGAGCGTGGCCCGGTGGCGTGAACCGGGACCCGCCGCGCAGTACCTGCTGACCCGACATGAACTTGCCGTTGTACTCGCCGAGGGCGCCGACAAGTGGCCGGTACCCGGGATACGGGCTGTAGCTCGATGAGGTCCACTCCCACACGTCTCCGGCGCTCGACGGTGCGGCCACTTCCCACTCCGCCTCGGTCGGTAGTCGCGCGTGCAGCCAGCGTGCGATCGCGTCGGCCTCGTAGTAGCTGAGGTGCTCCGCAGGCTGCGCGGGATCGATCGGGAGCAACCCGCCCAGACCGTACACCGCGTCCCCGTCCCAGTAGAGCGGGGCGCTCCACGGTTCGCTGTGGACGAGAGCCCAGCCATCGGAGAGCCACAGCCGCGGTTCGCGATAGCCGCCATCCGCGATGAATGCCTGCACCTCGGCATTCGCGATCGGCCGACTCGCGATCTGAAACGGCGCGACGAGCACGCGGTGGCGCGGTCGTTCGTTGTCGAATGCAAAGCCGGTCGCTGGCGCGCCAATCTCGAACACACCACCGTCGACCGTGCGCCAATTCTGCGGCACGAGAACGCTCGGTCGATGCGGGACGTCGCGATAGGCCGGCCGCATGGGCTGCGTTCCGAGAACATACTTGATGTCGGTCAGGATCAATTCCTGGTGTTGTTGCTCGTGGTGCAGCCCGAGCTCGAGCCGTTCGAGCCCGTCCAGCGCGAGCCGATTCTCGAGCAGGGCGTGCGACACCCGGCGATCGACGTCGCGCCGATAGTCGTGAACCTGTTCGAGGGAGGGCCGGCTGAGCATGCCGCGGCGGCCGCGCTGGACACGCGCCCCGAGTGACTCGTAGTAGCTGTTGAACAGGTAGGCGAATGCAGGGTCGAACGGCTCGTCACCGAGCACGAGCGTCTCGAAAAACCACGTCGTATGGCCGAGGTGCCATTTCGAGGGGCTTGCGTCCGTCATGGGCTGGACGAGCTGGTCTTCGGCCGACAGCGGCTCGCACAAATCGACCGTATGGCTCCGCACCGCCTCGAAGCGACGAGCGAGTTCTAGCGTTCGCGGTTCCATACGTCTCAGGTGGGTCTGCCAGTTAGAGTTCGTCGGAGAAGGCGTGGTTACGGAAGACATCACGGCACGTGCGCATCCGCTCAACGTGGCAATAGCGGGCGGACCCGCGGTCGTGGGGCTGGGCTCGCGCAGCATCATCATGAAGTCCTGAGAACGACCGCATCGTCTCCGATCGAATCGCCGCGAAGCGCAGGCCGCTATCTGCGGGGCCTTGCATTCGCGACAGGAAGTAGCAGCGCACAGGAGCGGCCAGCTTGCATGCCCTCCCGTGAAGCCCCCCCGTGGCCCGATTGCGCGATCTGTGACGATCATGGCTTCGGATCGGCAAGATCGGGCCCGGCCGCGAGACCGGCTCATCTTGGAGATGCCTTCGCTCGGCGATTGTGAATGGCCGCTGCCTTTATCATGCTCCGCCGATGTCAGAACGTCGCAAGGACGAGCGCTTCGAGCTGCTCGCGCAGGTCGAGCTTCATCGCGGCGGTCAGGTCGCGACGCTGGCCACGATCAATATCTCCGCGTCGGGGCTGCTGTTGCGCAATGATCGCAACGTCCAGTTCGTGATCGGCGAGACCATCCGCGTTCGCTTCGACGTTCCCGTTCTCACGCCCGCGTTCGCGATCGATGCCAAGGTGGTGCGCATCGTTGAAGCGACCGCCAAGCCAGCGGCGCTCGCAGCGATGTGGACCTCGAGCGACGCGGCCGCGGGCGCATCCTTGGCGCAGATGTTGTGGAGCCTCAAAAGTAGCTGAGCCCAGCGCAGCTACTACGACCGCGTGGGGACGGCGACGATCACCGTCTTCGGCTACGCAGAAGACGATCCGTTTGGAACCGTGGTCCAGCGGTCGAGCACTCTCGAGATTCGGTAGCGCCCATCAAGTCGCGAGCGGAAATAGT
>JAYUYE010000132.1:0-5417 GCA_043752985.1 Myxococcales bacterium | reverse complement strand
TTCCAGTTCTCGATCAAGGGCCTCGACGAGCTGATCATCGATCACGACTCGGTGATGCTCGAAGCCTGCAACTCGAGCTTCCAGTTCCACCTCCAGGTGACGCCGAACGAGTTCGCGCGGTTCTACAACATCGCGCAGGTCGTCCTCGGCCCTGTGATGTCGGTGTCGACGAACTCGCCGATCGTGTTCGGCCGCCGGCTGTGGGCCGAGACGCGAATCGCGCTGTTCCGTCAGGCGGTCGACAGCCGCAACAAGACGCACCACATCCGCGAGACCGAGGCGCGCGTCAGCTTCGGCACGCGCTGGGTGCGGCAGAGCGTTCTCGAGATCTTCCGCGAGGACATCGCTCGGTTCCGCGCGCTCGTCGGCACGGACCTCGACGAGGATCCGATGAAGATGCTCGATCGCGGCGAGATCCCTCAGCTCAAGGCGCTGCGCCTGCACAACGGCTCGATCTACCGCTGGAACCGCGCGTGCTTCGGAATCACCGAGGGTAAGCCGCACCTCCGGATCGAGAACCGCGTGATGCCGGCGGGGCCGAGCACGCTCGACGAGATGGCGAATGGCGCGTTCTGGTCCGGCCTGATGGTCGAGATCGGCGCGCGCGAAGAGGACATCACCAAGCGGATCGACTTCGACCAGGCGGCAGCGAACTTCTACACCGCCGCCCGCGAAGGCATCGGCTCCCACTTCACGTGGCTCGATCACGAGGAGATCTCCGCTCGCGAGCTCGTGCTCGAGCGCTTGCTGCCGCTCGCCGAGGCCGGCCTGCGCCGGCAGGGCATCAACGAGGACGACGTCAAGCGCTACCTGACCGTGGTCGACGAGCGCGTCCGCACCGGCCGCACCGGCGCGCGCTGGCAGCTGTCGTCGTGGAACTCGCTGCGCGACCGGTCCACGCCCGTCGAGCGCGCGAACGCCCTGGTCGCGGCCACCGCGCAGCGCCAGCTCACGCGGCGCCCGGTCTCGGACTGGGAGCGCGCGCGCCTCGACGAGGCGAACACGAGCAAGGGCAACTACGCGCGGGTCGAGAACTACATGACGACCGACCTGTTCACGGTGCAGGCGGACGACGCGATCGAGATGGTCGCGAACCTCATGATCTGGGAGCGGATCCGCCACGTCGCGGTCGAGGACTCCGATCACCGACTCGTCGGGCTTTTGACCCAGCGCGCGGTCCTCCGGTTCGTGCTCGGCGGCGGCTCGACGCTGCGCACCCCGGTGTCAGCGATCATGAAGGTCGGTGTCGCGACGGTCGGCCCCGACACGCCGACGGTCGATGCCTTGCGCCTGATGCGCCGGCTCCAAGTCGCGTGCCTGCCGGTCGTCCAGGACGAGCGCCTCGTCGGCATCGTCACGGATGCGGACTTCCTCGAGATCGCCTCCAAGCTTCTCGAGCATCAGCTCGCGACCGAGGAGGTCCTCGCCGATACCTCGAGCCAGATCGAGCTGCCGATCGAGCCGACCGGTCCCGTCCCGAAGGTGACGAGCGAGACGACCGTCCCGACCGCCCCTGTCGGACCGGTCACTCCGCGTACAGCGTGACTTCGTTCGCGACGAGGTCGGCGAGCTTGCACGCCGTCGCCCAGTCGGGATGACGGAGCATGATGAAGCCGTCGCTGACGAGCGTGTGCTTCCAGTTCCGCCGCTGCGTGCCGATCGGTAGCAGCTTGTTCTCGACGACGTGCTCGCCGTGGGCGCGCATGAACTCGGTGAGGCCGGTGACCCGGGCGATCCGGCCCTGGCCCTTCGCACGCTTGAAGATGATCGCGACGTTGTACTTGCGACGCGTCGGCGCCTCGAACGTGTTCCAGCACACCGCGCGCGCCCACTCGCGAAACAGATCGATGTCGCACGTGTAGTTCATCTGATCGACGAGGTGCGCCCCGCCGGGCCGGCAGCCGATCTCGCCGAACACGACCTCGCCATTCGGCTTTTTGAACCACTCCATGTGGGTGAACCCGTCGCCCATCCCGAGCGCACCGAGGACCTGCTCGCCGAGCCGGATGCCGGCCGCGAGCGCGGGCTGCGCGAGATCGCGTACCGTCACGATCACCGGGCTGATCCACTCGTGGGTCCGTGCGATCAGCGGCTTCGGCAGGTACTGCGCGACATTCGCAAACGCCGGCTTGCCGTTGATGCAAACGGTGTCGAAGGTGAGCTCCTCGCCCTCGATGAACTCCTCGAGGCTCGCTTCGGCGACGTGGTGCATGCGGCCGAGTGCGGCCTCGAGCTCCTGGTCGCTGCGCACCTCGTAGGTGTCCGCGCTGCCGGCGCCGGAGATCGGCTTGAGCACGAGCGGGTAGCCCATCATCGCGGCACCCTCGCGGGCATCGGTCGCGGTCCGGACTCGCACGCTGCGCGGCACGCGAAGGCCGGCGGCGGCGACGCGGTCCTTCATCAGCTGCTTGTCGCGGAAGCCATTGACCGCGTTGACCGACATCCCCGGAACGCCGAACCGCTCGCGGAGCCGCGCGGCGGTCATCACCATGATCTCCCAGTTCGCGAGCACGCGGTCGACCGAGCGGCCGCGCATCCAGGCGTGGACCCGGTTGACGACGTCGTCCTCGTCGAGGAGCTTGGGGACCTGGAGGTAGTCGTGGAGGTGCCGCTTCAGCGATGGCGCAAGCGAGCCCACCGGCTGGTCACCGACGCCGTACACCGAGGCACCGACCTCCGCGAGGCCGCGCGTGTACTGCTGCATCTCCGGTGGATAGCTCGGCGCGAGAAACACAACCTTCATCGAGCAACTCCGCTGGCCATGTTACAACGCGCGTCATGCGGAACGTCATCTTCGCGGCGCCGTTCCCACTCGAGACCACCATGCGGTTCGCACGAGCGGCCGCCCGGCTCCCGGATGTGCGCCTGCTCGGCATCGCTCAGAAGCCCCCTACCGGCGACGACGCCCGGATCTTCGCGGACATGGTCCAGGTCGAGGACGGACTCGATACCGACCAGCTCCGCCAGGCCGCGGAGGTCCTGATCGGACGTCACGGCCGGATCCACCGCCTGCTCGGCATCCTCGAGCCCCTCCAGGTGCAGCTCGCCGAGGTCCGCAAGGTGCTCGGGATTCCCGGCACCGACCCCGCAACGGCCGACCTGTTCCGCGACAAGGCGCGGATGAAGACCGAGCTCCGCCGGCACGGCCTGCCCTGCGCCCGTCACAAGCTGATCCGGTCGTGGGCGGACGCCGAAGCCTTCATCGAGGAGGTCGGATTTCCGATGGTGATCAAGCCGACCGCCGGCATGGGCTGCATGGCCACCTGGCGGATCGGCAACTCCGACGAGCTCGGTGGTGCGCTGCGCGCGCTCCACGCCTCGCCCGAGAACCCCGCGCTCGCCGAGGAGTTCCTGCGCGGCCGCGAGTTCAGCTTCGAGACCATCACGATCGGCGGCGAGGTCCTGTTCCAGTCGTGCTCGCGTTACTACCCCTCCCCGCTCGAGGTCACGGAGGCCCCGTGGATCCAGTGGGTCGTGGTGCTGCCGCGCGACATCGACGGTCCCGAGTTCGCCGACGCACGCGCGCTCGGCGTCAAGGCGATCAAGGCGCTCGGCCTCGAGACCGGCTTCACGCACATGGAGTGGTTTCGCCGCGAGGACGGCTCGCTCGCGATCGGCGAGATCGCCGCGCGCCCCCCGGGTGCGCACATCGTCCTCGCGAACAGCTACGCGCACGATGCCGACATGTACAAGGCATGGGCGCGCGCGGTCGTCGACGACGCGTTCGACGGTCCGTATCACCGCACGTACTCCGTGGGTGTCGCATTCCTCCGCGGCGTCGGCCACGGCCGCGTCACCCGGGTCTCGGGCGCGGAAGAAGCGAGCGCGAAGATCGGCCGCCATGTCGTCGATTCGCGACTGCCGACTCCGGGCACGATGCGTTCGGACAGCTACGAGGGCGACGGCTACGTCATCGTCCGCGATCCGGACGTCGAGGTCGTCAAGGCGGCGATGACGACGGCGATCGAGACGATCCGGATCGAATACGGCTAGCGAAGCGCGCCGAGCGCGAACGTCCGCGCGTAGCCCCGCGACACGTTCTCGATCCGCACCGAGATCGTGCCGTCGCTCGCGTACGTGTACGTCTCGGCGATCTCGTTCGCCATCAGGTCGGCGCGCCGCGTGCTCGGCAGCGACGCGAGCTCCGTGCGATCGGCGAGCGCCGGGTCATACGGGAAGTAGACGTCGGTCCACGGTACGAGATCCTGGATCGGCTGCCCCGCTGCGTCGAGTGCGCCGCACTCGAGGAACCGCAAGTGACCGATCGTGTGGGTCGGGCGGTAGCGCCGCTTCACCGTGATCGGCACGTCGGTGTTCTTGCCGATCAGCGGGTCGAAGATCTTGTCGGTGCCGCTGTCACCTTCGCGCCAGACGCCGAAGTGACGCGTGATCGCTTCCTTGATGATCACGTCCGCGTCGGGATCCGCCGCGATCGCGAGGCCGACCGCGGTGGCCGCGAACGGCTGCGGCGCGAGTTGCAGCTTCTTCGCGAACCGCGCCCGTAGTGCGCGGCCGACCGCCGGGAACGCCGCGCCGCCACCGACGAGGTAGATGCCGCCGAGCTCGCGTGCGTCGTCCGGATCGATGCCGCGCTCGCGGAGCCGCTCGAACAGCAGATCGACTTGGGCGAGCGTCTTGTCGATCAGCGGCTGCGCGCGGGTGTAGAGCGCTGCCACGTCGATGGCGATCGGCTCGCCGCTGCCGAGATCGAGCAGCAGCTTGCGCGTGGTCGGCCGCAATGACTCCTTGGCCTCGCGCGCGCGCTCGAGCGTCGCTGCCGTCGGCGTCACACCTGCGGCCTCGAGGATCAGCTCGTCGAAGTCGTCGCCGCCGATCCGCGCGAGACCCTCGGACGCGATCAGATCGAACCGCCGGCCTTCCAGCGACACCGCCGAGGTATCGAACGTGCCGCCGCCGAGATCGTAGACGACGACGTAGCGCTTCGGGCTCTTCTTGCCGAGCTCGAGGTGGCGCTGCGCGAAGTCGATCGCCGCGGCCGTCGGCTCGTTGAGCATGCCGATCGGTTCGAAGCCCGCGCGCCGAAATGCCTCGAGCGTCAACCAGCGCTGCCGCGACGCCGAGTTCGCGGGCACCGCGACCATCGCTTCGAGCGGCTCGTCGGCGTCGATCTCGAGGTTCGAGCGCTCGATCAGCTCCGTGCGCAGACCCGCGAGAAAATCCGTCGCGAGCGCGAGCGCGGTGACTCCAGGCAAACCCGGAACGTCTGCATCGGGGGCGAGCTGACCGATCACGCGCTTGACCGAACGGATCGAATGATCGGCACTGCCATCGGCGAGCGCGCGCGACGCCGCCCAGCCGACGAGAAGCTCGCCATCGCGGAGCGCGGCGATGCCCGGCACGTGCTCACGAAACTCGCCTCCCTCATCAAAGGCCGCAACGGGGTGACGACCGTCCTG
>JAYUYE010000131.1:0-2086 GCA_043752985.1 Myxococcales bacterium | reverse complement strand
GGTGCCGGCGGGGCAGGCGGCGTGGCTGGCAGACCGCCCGAGGGCGCTGGCGGAGTTCCGGTCGGAGTCTCGGTCGTACTCACTTGTCGCACTCCCCGCCGATCATGTTGATCATGCCGAAGATCGGGACGATGTCCGCGATGAGATGGTTGTGGATCAGCTGTCCCGCCGTCGACAGGTGAACGAACGACGGAGACCGGCAGTACGCCTTGTAGGGGCGGCCCGTGCCATCCGCGACGACGAAGAACCCGAGCTCGCCATTGCCGCCCTCGAGGAACGCGTACGCCTCACCGGCAGGAACCCTGATCCCGTCGACGATGTGCTTGAAGTGGCGGATCATCGACTCGATCGTGTTGTACGTGTCCTTCTTCGGCGGCAGCGCCACGCGCGGGTCGTCGACGAGGATCGGACCATCGGGGATCTGCTTGAGGCACTGGCGGAGGATCGACATCGACTGCCGCAGCTCCTCGAGCCGCACCATGTAGCGATCGAGACAGTCGCCGGTGGTTCCGACCGGCACGTCGAACTCGACCTCGGGATAGACCGAGTATGGGTAGTCCTTGCGGACGTCGTAGTCGACGCCACACGCTCGCGCGATCGGACCGACGCAGCCGGTGGCGATTGCATCCTCGCGGGTCATCGCGCCGATGCCGGCCATGCGGTCGCGGAAGATCTTGTTGCCGTTCAGCATGGTCTCGACCTCGCCCATGACCACGGCGGTCTGGTCGAGCGTGCGGATCAGATCCTCGGCGAAGTTGTCCGGCAGGTCATTGCTGACGCCGCCGACGCGCACGTAGCTGTGCGTGAGCCGCGCGCCCGAGACCTTCTCGAGCAGCTCGTAGAGCCACTCGCGGCACTTGAGGAAGAACAGGAACGGGCCGAAGGCGCCGAGCTCCATCGCCGACGCGCCGACGCACGTCAGGTGATCGGTGATCCGCGATATCTCGCTGACGATCACGCGGATGTACTCCGCGCGCTTCGGGATGTGCCCGGTGAGCCCCAGCAGCTTCTCGGCGACCATCGCCCAGCCGCAGTTGTTGATCATCGGCGAGACGTAGTTGAGGCGATCCGTGTACGGGAACACCTGCGTGTACGTCGCGTGCTCGGACTCCTTCTCGAAGCAGCGGTGGAGGTAGCCGGGTTGAACGTCCGACTTGACGACCTTCTCGCCGTCGACGGTGAGCACGATGCGCACGGTGCCGTGCATCGCGGGATGCGACGGGCCCATGTTGATCGTCATCAGGTCCGGCGGGAGCTCCTGCTCCACGTCGGACATGTCCTGGACGTCCTTGCGACCGAGGACGAGCTGCTTGAGCGTCTGTGCGTCCGCCATAGCTACTTGTCTCCCGGGTGCGCCCGCGCGACCTTGATCGGGTTCATCGGGAGGTCATCGCGCCGCACGAGCGGCTGGCGTTTCTCTTTCGGGTAGTCCTTGCGCAGCGGGTAGCCGACGAACTCGTCATACATGTAGATCCGCCGGAGGTCGGGGTGACCGTCGAACCGGATCCCGTACATGTCGAACGTCTCGCGCTCCTGCCAGTCGAACGCGGGCCATACCCCGGCGAGGGACGGCACGCGCGCATCGTTCTCGGGCACGGCGATCTTGAGCCGGAGCCGGAACCGGAACGTGGACGAGCGCAGCTGGTAGGCGACCTCGAACCGCGGCTTGTCTTCCGTCCAGCGTTGCGATGGCGGCACGCCCTGCGGCTGCCAGTCGAGGCGATCGATGCACGTGCAGAACACGGGCGCGTCGAACAGCATCGCGGGATCGGTCTTGAGCCAGGTCGCAACCGCAATGAGCTGGTCGCGCTTGATCCAGGCGATCTCATCGCCGTGCTGCGACTCCGTGTGCTCGATAGCCGGTGCGTGATGGGCCAAGAGCGCGTCGAGGACTTTCTGCGCCATGACAACTACCCTTCGTCGTGGCCCGCGGCGATCAGCTGCTCGCGCTTGTCGCGCAGCTGGCTGTGACCGCGACCGGACTGGATCCGATCCATCAGCATGATCATCGCGTCGAGCACCTGCTCGGGCCGCGGCGGGCATCCCGGGATGTACACGTCGACGGGGATCACCTGATCGACCCCCG
>JAYUYE010000130.1:0-5426 GCA_043752985.1 Myxococcales bacterium | reverse complement strand
CGCGGATATCGGCCATCGACAATGCTGTCCCGGCCCAGGTGATCGGTGAGCTCAGGGCCCAGATCATCAAGTCTCAGGCGCGACGACCCAAGCCTGGCGATGGGGGAACCCATTGGTACTCGCTCGACGCGCCAGCTCGACTTTTGTTCGAGCAGGTCATCCAACACCTGCGAAGCTTCGTGCCTCAGGGGCACGAGCTCGTCGGCGCTGAATGGTGGTTCCGCGCGACGACGACCGACGCGGGATTTCCATTCCACTTCGACCGCGACGAAGGTATCCGGAGCTCGATCGTGTCTCCGGATCTGGCATCGATCCTCTACCTGAGCAACGCGGGTGGACCGACCGTCATCCTGGACGCAACACCGTCACGAAGAGCGGCACCGAGTGCGGGGATCGCGGTGTATCCGCGGCCTGGTCGGTTTGGCATGTTCCCGGGCACGCTCCTGCACGGCGTACTGCCCGGGCGACCGGACCGATGGCCGCGCGTCACGATGCTCGTCAACTGGTGGCGGTCGGTGCCGCGGATGGAATGCGCGCCGGCGCATCTGGGCAGCACGCGAGCATCGAGTCGCTGGCGCGTCGGCGTGGAGCGCGCCAGGACACGCGTCGGGGCGCTCGAGCCACTCGATCCATCGAGGTTGCTTGCCAAGGCGGCGTGGCGCGACATCATCTCGAAGCAAACAACGTACAGGTAGCCCGACGTGCCTCGCACGCGTGCGCCCGCGATCACACAGGAGCGTCGATGATTCGAAAATACAGCGGAGACAAGAAGAGCATCGAAGCGCGGACAACCGACAACGGTCGGACCTGGTCCGTGAAGTTCTTCGACACAGGGCGGCTCACGGAATATTCGGGCGGAACGCTCGCCGAGGTCGACGCCCTGGCGGGCAAGCACGGGTTGAAGCTCGACCGGTAATCGATGGTCACGGTCCGAGCTGCCGGTGCCTGTGCGGACGCCGAAGACCCTGTTGTGGTGCACGCCTGACCCTTGAAGAGCGCGTGATAGGCTCGAGACCACTGGACACGAGCAAGCATCGCCCGGCAGCAACCATCGCGATCGTCACGTTCGTGGTGCTGGTCCTCGAGCTGACGTCCACCCGGCTCTACGCGTATATCGGCAGCTCGCATGCGACCTCGACCGCGCTGTCGATCGCGCTCCTCGGCCTCGGCGTGGGCGGATTTGTCCGCTTGCGGTTCCCGCGCCCGGTAGAGCCGCGCCGAGCAGCGGTGGGGCTCGCCGCGTCGCTGTTCTGCCTGGCGTTGGCAGCGATCGTCGGCGCGCCGTTGCCGGTACTCGTCGCCGTGTCGCTGGCGCCGTTCGCGTTCGCAGGCATTCTGATCTCGGATGCGTATGCTGTGCGCGGCAGCCAGGTCGCCCGCGCGACCTATGCGATCGATCTGTTCGCGGCGGCGAGCGGTTGTCTGGTCGCGCCGCGGCTGATCGGTCCACTCAGCCCGACCGAGATCATGATGGTGCTAGGCGTGATGTGCTGCGTGCTGGTCCAGCGTCGCGTTGCCTTCGTGATCGCTGTGGCGCACGTGGGCTTGCTGGTGGCAGGGCGGGCGGGGTTCCTGCCCGATGGGCCGCTCGAGATTCTTCTGCGATCGGATCCTCACTCCGAAAAGGCCATCGTCGAGACGGGCACGTCGTCGCGCGACGTTGTCGGATCTGTGTGGAGTCCCCTCGGTCGGCTCGACGTGAAGCGAGCGCCCGACGAGCGACTTGGCGTGTTCACCGATGGCATGAGCCCGACGTACATGGTCGAAGAAGCTCGAGCGAAGGAGGGTGCATTCGAGAATACGTGGGGTCTTCTGATGTCGTTGCCCTATCGTGCGTTGCATCCCGATCGCGTCCTCGTTCTCGGCGCCGGTGCAGGTGCGAGCGTATGGCTGGCCAGGAAGTACGGAGCGACCCGCATCGACGCGGTCGAGGTGAATCCCGCAATGCCCGGCTTGCTCGCGCGCTGGAAGCAGTTCGCCGGCGATGTGTATCACCAGCCCGGCGTTCGCCTGTTCATCGAGGACGCTCGCCGGCACCTGACCGACACCGAGGACCGCTACGACCTCATCGAGCTCGCCTTGGCGCTGACCGGAAACATCCACGCGCAGTCGTCAGGGATGGAGGCGCACCTGTACACGGTGGAGGCGGTGCAGCTGTATCTGAGTCGGTTGACTCCGACGGGATCAGTGGTCTTCATTCACAGCGATCCGGGGAACGCATACCGACAGCTGCGGACGGTGCTCGAAGCGCTCGAGACGATCGGTGTCGACCACGCACGCGCACTCGAAGGGATTGTCGTCCTGCACGATCCACGGCCCGGAACTGCGTATCGGTTCATGCTGGTCGTTCGTACATCGCCGATCCCGCTGGACGTCGCCGACGGCCTCGACCTCGCGCCGGCGGAGCTCCTGTGGGCCCCGGGTGATCCGCCGGAACGGAGTGTCGAGCTGCTCGATCCGACGCGGCTCGGCGCTACCGGAGATGACGACCTGACACCGGTCCACGACGAGCGGCCGTACTTCTTCCAGAACACGAAGGGCCTGCGAGCTACCGCGTTCGCAGAACCTGGTCGGTTGTGGGTCCTCGTCGGCGCCGTCCTCCTCGTGCTCCTCCTGATGTTCGAACGTGGCGACGACACTCGCTCGTTCGTTCGCCCCGCAGCCGTCGCGAGCGGACTCGGGGCCGCGTTCCTGTGCGTCGAGCTCGCGCTGATCCAGCGGTTCACGCTTGCCGCGGGCGGTTCGCTGTATGCGCTGTCATTCGTGCTGTTCAGCTTGCTCGGCTGGAGCGCCGCTGGCGCGCTGCTGTTCGGCGGCCGGTGGCGTCGTCTCGGTCGCGGCGTTTTGTGGGCATGCCTCACGGCGGGGCTTGCCGTCGCGGCGACCGCGCTGCTCGTGCGGGACCTCGCGTGGCTCGACGCAATCTCGAGTGACGCCGGCCGACTTGTGCTGATCACCGCGATGCTCGCGCCCGCCGGGCTCGCCATCGGCTGTCCGTTTCCGGTGCTCCTCGCGCACCACGGCGAGCCCGCCGCTCGGATCGCCAGCCTGTGGGCGATCAACGGGGCCGCGTCGGTGGCGGGCGGAATCGTGGCGGTGCTCGCGTTGCGGGTCGCCGGCTCGACCGACGCTCTCTTACTCGCGGCGGGGTTGTATGTGACGGCGGCGGCGGTCGCGCCCGCTGCACCGCGATGACGGGTCGGCAGTGATGGCTGGCTGCATCAGGCGGTGGCGCGACGAACCAGGTCCGCGAGCGCCTCGAGCGCGTCGGTCGCAGTGAAGATGCCTTCGATGCCGTGGCCGCCCTTGACGACGACATAGTGCGCCGGTGGTTCTTCAGCGGACTGTCGAGCTAGAGGTCGTCGTCGGCGAGCAGGCGTGCTGCGTTGTTCGTGATCTCGCTCGCGCTCAGCGCGACATCGTAGAACGCGGCATAGAAGATGGTTCCCGCGATCGACCGATCCTGGTTCTGGCGGTTGCCAATCAGCATCGATTCGCCGGAACCGAGACCAACGGTCGAGTTCATGGACGGAGCGAAGCTCGTGGTCTTGGCGACGGAGACACCGTTCCTGAACAGCTCGAGCCGCTCACCTTGGTCCGCACGCGTGGTGTCGAAGACCAGGTGAAGGACCATTCGCTCCTGTGCGTTCGCGCCGATCCAGGTCGCACCTTCGCTACCGTACGGCTTGAAGAACCTGAGGTCCGCGGATCCGACGGCCGTCAGCATGAAATCTGGATTGCCGCCCCGTAGTCCCGCGATCTGCGACTCGGTAGTAGCGGCGCCCGCCCCCGTGATCTGAACGACGATCTCGATCGTCACCGTCCGCGCCGATGAGAGCCGGGTCTGGAGTTTCGTCGAGCCGAGGTTGATCTCGATCTTGCCCGTACCTTGGCTCGCCCCCCACCGCAGTCCACGATTGCCGTTGGCCTCCGTGAACATCGCTTGCCCGTACGTGATCGGCAACGCAAGTGGAGAGGGTGCCGAATCTATGAGGCTCGCCGGTGCGGTGCCCGTCGCCGCTTCATCCATGAAATAGCGAACGACCAGCCCGCGATCCATGAGTGACGCGATCGCCGCATCGACTGGCGAGGGCGCGTCGATGTTGGCGCTATCGGTCGACGAGCTGCCATTGCCCGAGGGATCCGCATCGTCCGACGAGCCTCCGTCCCCGGCCAGGCTCGTCGCGCGAAACCCGCAGCCGACCAGCGCAATCAGGGCGAGCCCCGAGAGCTTCTTGAGATGATGCACGCACCCATCGTACAGGTGCGCGCGTCGCAGGGGCCAGCGGCAACGTTTCCGCGGAACGACCGGGAGGTAGGCGCTCGAACTGACGTGGCGGTTAGAGGACGTCCTCGCGTGGATCTGGCATTCCGTCGACACCATCGTTGGTTGCCGGGACGGCGTTGAGCGTTGCCCGCGCGCGCATCCACGCACGCTGCACGATCCAGGAGAGCGACCGGTCGAGGCGCTGCGCCTCGGCCTGGATCTCCGCCAGCATGTCCTCGGGGAAATACAGCGACTGCTTTCGTTTGTCTGCGTTGGCCAAGCTCGGCTCCTCTCGTGAAGGTGGCAGGGTAACCCATCGGGACCTTCGATCGGGTGTGGTCTGCGTCGAACAGGGCACCGCTGGGTCCGGTAAGATGATCGTGGTGGCTTCGAGGACGTTTCCGCGTCTGGTCTGCGCGGTACTCGCAACCGCGTCGCCCGCGCAGGCCTCGCACTGGGGCTTCGAGTCAGACGCGATCGGCTGGGCGACCGGGGGCTATCACGGCTCGGCGTGGTTCGGGACCGAGCAGGTCCGGGTCCGGATCGTCAAGGCACTGTTCTACGCGCCGCAGTTCACGGTCCCGGAGGGGTTCGAGCGGCTGCGCAATGACGTCTGGGAGTTCTTCGTCGACGTCGCGTGGCGGCCGCCGCAGGCGCGGTTCGGAGGCCTGTGGACCGGCGTCGGCCTCGAGCTCTACGATCGCGAGATCCGCGACAAGAGCTCTGGCACCGACGCGACGTACGACGCGCTCGAGCTCGCGTTGCGGACGGGCTACATCTGGCGTCCGTTCAACGCCGGATTCTACGTCAACCCGTGGCTCGGCCTCAACGTCCGCCTCGACGGAGATGCGAGCGTGCTCGTCGGCGAACGCACGTATTCGGCGCCGCGCCTCAGTCCACTCGCCTCGCTCAAGCTCGGCTGGCAGTTCTAGCGGCCGCGACCGAGTACCTGGACGCAACAATGATCCCGGTTCTCTGGCCATTGCGGCCAGCCAGTTCCTGGGCGACATCAGTCGCATGACGGGACGTTTCACACAGCTCGGCCGCCAGCTCCGCAAGCTGCGGCACATCGTCGGCTCGCCCACCACTTCGTCGGTGACCACGCTCCGCCGTGCGACGCAGCTCGCGTGTGACCTCGCCTGCGAGCACGCGGCCGTCG
>JAYUYE010000129.1:0-24047 GCA_043752985.1 Myxococcales bacterium | reverse complement strand
GCAGAGCCCGAGATCGAGATGGAGCCCGGAGACTCCGCTCCACCTCCAGCCGATGGAGGTGAGATCGACATGGGCGCCGAGCCGGGCCCCGGCGATCTCAACGCCGACATGGCCGCCGCCGACGCCAGCGCGAACGCGGTGAAGGCGGGCGAGATCAAGCGCACGCCGCTGTCGTGGAAGGACATCCTCGTCGTCGTCCGCAAGCCGTTCCTCAAGGCGCGGCGCACCGAGCTCCTGCCGATGTTCGGCACGACCATGAACGACAACATGGTCCGCCACTACTCGATCGGCGGGATGCTGAACTACTACCTGACCGACGTCCTCGCGATCGGCGTCGAGGGTCAGTACTACCAGCCCTCGTTTCGCGAGCCGTTCGATCTCGTGGCACGCCAGGCTCGTCGCCTGCCCACGATCAACACGTACAAGTGGAGCGCCGCGCTCGACTTCCACTACGTGCCCGTTTACGGAAAGTTCGCCGTGTTCGACAAGCGTCTGATCACCTGGGAGATGTTCTTCACCGCTGGAATCGGTGCAGGTCAGAGCCAGGTGGAGGAGCGCGACAAGAAGTACCCGGGCTTCACGAACCTCCTGATCATGCCGAACGTCGGCGCGAGCATGCGGTTCTTCCTCGCGAAGTGGCTGACGGTCAACGTCGGCATCCGCGACTACATCTTCTACGACAAGTTCGAGCCGACCGACCGCTCCCCGACCATGAACGCCACGGCGGAACAGGCGAAGAGCAACTCCGACGGCGCCCTGATCAACAACGTCATGTTCCAGTTCGGCGTCAGCTTCTGGCTCCCGACGTCGTTCGAGTACACTACGTTCCGCTGAAGGCAGAGGAGCACCAGCCATGATGAAGCACACCTTCCTCCTCCTCGCCGGACTGATCGCGGTCGACGCGGCTACCCCGTCGGACGCGTACGCCGAGCGCCGCTACAACAGCTTGCGCACCGACCCCGCGGTTCGGCATCGCCGGTTGCTCGTCAGCGGTCGCTTCGAGTTCGCTCCGTTGTTCGAGTCGACGATCAACGCCGACTTTCGCCACGTGATCGGCGGCGGCGCCAAGCTCGAGTACCACCTCGGCGACATGCTCTCGATCGGCGTCATCGGCGTGTACGGCACGTCGCTCGACACCGGCCTGGTCAAGAAGATCGCGCCCACGCTCGAGACCACCGTGGATCCGGCGACGCGCGAGCCGAGCCGCAGCGAGTTCATGTCGCGGCTCAACTCGATGCCGCTCCACGGTGCGGGCTACGTCAGCCTCACGCCCTGGTACGGCAAGCTCGCCGCCTTCGGTCAGGCCTACGTCGCATTCGACTTCTACTTCCAGGCCGGAGTCGCGTTCGCACAGCTCAAGAGCGATTGCCCGACCAACATCTGCAGCGACCCGAACCCGGGCAAGTCGTCCGGTCCCGGCGGCATGGTCCCGCCCGACAACAACCCGAACAACGACGCGCCGCTCAACAGCGGCAGCCGGCTCGGCCTGTTCCTCGGCTTCGGCATCCACGTCTTCCTCAACGACTTTATCGCCCTCGACCTGACGGTGCGTGACTACGCGTTCTCCGACAACCCGTCGGGCGCAGACTTCAACGCGAACCTCGCCGTCACCAGCGACGACTCGCGCTTCCTGCATCACCTGTTCTTCGGTGCCGGCGTCTCGATCATGTTCCCGACGACCGTCAAGCGCACGCCCTGACACCCGACCGCACCCAAGTTGCCAGCCTGCCAACGCCATTGGCAGGCTTTCGGTTTCAGTGGGCGGCAACGACGCGAAATCATGTAGGCTGGTGCTGGATCGACGCTTGCTCGACCCCGTCCTGGATTGATGCGCCGTCTCGTCCTCATCGCGCTGGTTGCCGGGCTCCTCGGCTCGGGGTGCCTGACCCCGTCGATCCCGATCCCACCGCCCGATCCGGCCCTGATGACCTTCGAGCTCCAGGGCGAGGTAGGAAACACGTTCGCGTCGTTCGCCTACCCGACCCACCCCACCCTGGTGGACGCGGTGGTCTTCGTCTACAACCGCGACAAGGGCGAAGGCGTGATCCGCAATGCGAACCCCGACGGCAGCGTCGGCCCGACGCAGCCGCTCCGCGCGGACCTCGGCGACCAGATGGTCGTGTCGTTCCAGCGCGACGACCAGACAGCTTCGACCTGCGTCCGCCTCAAGGACGGCGTGCAGAACGGCACCAGCTACTGCGATCCGTGACCGCGTAGCCAGTGCGGTGTCTCCAGGCGCGCGATCAGCTCAGTAGTTGATCGCGGGCCACGCCATGAGCGTCGGACGCACGGTCCGCTGCGCACCATTGCGTTCGATCACGAGCGTGGGCATCGACCCCACCGGAGCGCCGTAGATCTTCTGCTGCAGCTCGCTCGCGGAGTCGACCAGGTCGCCATTGATCGAGAGCACGTGGTCGCCGGGCTGCAGCGCGAACTTCTCCGCCGGGGTCCCCGGCAGCACGCTGTCGATCTCGGCTACCCCGTTGTGGAACACGTAACGAATGCCGAGGAACCCATGTTCCTGGCTCACATCGACCATGACCTCCGTGGGTGAGTGGTACGGGCAGCCAAACTTCGACATGGTGTCGGCGACTTGCATCGCCATCAGCGTCGTTGCGAGTGCCAGTCCCGAAGCCACACCCGCCATGGTGCACACGACCGCCACCGTTCCAAGTCTTCGGCCGCGCTCCGTGGGAAGCAGCGCCTCGCGCCGCAGGGCGACAGTCTCGGGCAGATCATCAGACATCTACGTTGCCTCGGTTTCGGGGTTACTCCCCAGTATGAGGGCCTCGCACGAGGATGACAATCCCGAAATGCGACGACGTGAATGACCGCACGTTGTTTCGGCGACCCGGCTCATGGGCCGGAGCCAAACCGCCCCCGTGGTACGGTCCGGCGCGCGGGTGATCACGTCTCCTCGTCGGCGAAAGCGCCGTTGGCTCGTCGCCATCGGCTTGACGGTGCTGCTCCTTCTGGGCACCGCGTTCGCCATCCTGCGCGTGAAGTTCGAGGGCGAAGATCTCGGAGACAACATCGCGTCGATCCTCAACAAGAGGATGCGCGGCCGGATCGAGATCGGGTCGATCGAATGGTCGGCGAGCTCGTTGAAGACCGTCGCCACCGGGGGCTGGGTCCCTGTGACAATTCGCGACATCAAGGTGTGGGACGACTGCGCACTGAGCGCGGTGTTTGCGGGGACCGAGATCGGCGAGGCACGCACCGGCGATCCAAACGCGGACTGCACCCCGGATGACCAGCCCGATCCCGACCCGAACAGCGAGCGCAAGCCGCGCAAGGAGCTGCTCCGAACTTCCCTGATCACGGCCGAGGTCGACGTTCATGCGCTGATCTTCGGCAACCACGACTTCGTGTTTCGCAAGGTCGTCATCCACGGTGGCGAGGCGCTGCTCGAAGAGACCCGCGAGCCCTACCCGCTCCACGCGTATGACCGGGTGATCGTCAGCATCGTCACCGCGTTCTATCCGCGGCAGCAGGCGGGCTTTCGCGCTGGCATCTATGCGGACTCGGCGCCGCCGGTGTTTGACGTTCGCGATATCCACATCAAGAACCTGAACCTCACAATTCACATGAAGCCGTACCTGATCAAGGGCGCGGACCGGATGGGCTATGCGTTCACCGCGCGGCTGCTCGACGTCAACGTCGACCCGGAGCTCACCCGCAACGACTCGTACCTCTACATGGACGCGACCGATCCACTCGTCGCGAAGTTCTACGTGCGGCTCGCGGTCGAGGCGGCGCAGGGCACGGTGCGAATTCTCGACGAAGGCCCGCGCTCGGCGTTCCGCATGCCGAATGCGGGCTTCGCGCCGGAGACTCAGGTCTATCCACCGAAGGAGCGCCTGGCGAAATACGAGATCGGGCTCGTCGACGTCAAGCTCAACCGACTCGCGCAGATGCCGACCGAGTGGGCGCGCCACGATTTCATCGCGAACACGCTCGAGCTCGATCTGCAGGCGAAGACGGTGCCGTGTGCCGCGCCGGGCATGCCATCCGCCGAACGCAAGGACGGCGCCGACATCCACGTGACCGGCGAGCTCGACGGCTACTGGGACCGCCCGTACGACGGCTCGTGGAACCTCAAGCTCGACGTCAAGAACCTGGGACCGACGGTCCGGAGCTGCATCAACGCGACGATGGGCGGCGATGATCTGCACGGCACGATCAGCCTGACGGGCCCGTTCGTCGCATCGCCGCGCGTCGGACTCGATCTCAAGAACCTCGACGTCGCGGTGCCACTGCGCGCGACCGAGGCGCCGCTCCAGCTCACGCTCGCGGAGGTCCACGGCGGGATCGATCTCGTCAACGAGCAGGGCTTCATCGAGAAGACCAAGGCGCTGATCCGCGGCGGCAAGGAGCCCGGCGAGGTCGAGATCTCGGCGACGTTCGGCCTCAAGCCGTACAACGCGAACGCGCAGATCGAGATCTCGAAGGCGATCGACGTCGGCCGCTTCCTGCCGCCGAAGATCGCGAAGAGCGTCGGCAAGTTCCTCAAAGGCCGGCTGCGCGCGAAGGGCGATTTCGAGTTCGGGTTCGCCCTCGAGGACTTCGATCTCGCGCTCGGAGCGTCGCCGGGCTCGACCGCGCTGCGCGTTCACAAGGGCCGGCTGTTCACCGGCGATTCGTTCGACACGATCCACATCGAGAACGTCCACGTCGAAGCCGGCCAGAGCCGCGCGATGTTCGACGGCAAGGTCGATCTGGTGCACGAGGATCTCGACCTCCGGATCGAAGGCAACTTCCCCGATCTCGATGTCTGGCTCCGCCGGTTCGACCTGCCCGCGTTCGTGACGAGCGCCGGCGGCGGCAGCGTGATCATCATCAAGGGCAAGATCAAGAATCCGCGGATCAACTTCAACACCGAGCTCGCCGGCGTGCCGTGTCTCGATCGGCTGCGGCTGACCGACACGCAGTTCTCGGACGGCATCCTCGAGATTCGACGGATGACCTCGCAGGGGCTCGGTGGCGAGCTCACCGGCAGCGGGCGGGTGCGGATTCCCCAGGGCGGCGGCCCGCCGATCGTCGAGCGCCTCGTGCTCTCGGGGCGCCGGCTCGAGGCGTCCAAGATGTGCGGGCTGAGCGGCACGGCGAAGGGCACGCTCGACGTCGTCGAGGCCGAGCTGGGGCGGGTCAGTGTCGACAAGAACCGGCCTGCGCTCGACTGGCTCGATCACGCCGAGGTCTACGTCAAGGCGGCCAAGCTCAGCGTCAAGGGCGACGCGTACTCGGACGTCGCGATGTGCATCAACCGCAAGGACGACTCCGCGTGTCGACCGCGCGCGATGTACGTCGCGCCCGAGGATCTCGAGAAGTGCGCGACCGCGAAGAAGACCGGTGGCAGCTGCATCGTGGTCACCGCGAAGCGCGATGGCGGCGGCGTCGTCGATGCGACCATCGCGAAGCTCCCCGGCCAGAAGGTCGGCAAGACCACGAAGGGCCCGCGGCTCGGCGGCGCAGTGTCCGTGGACCTGCCGCTCTCGATCCTCGACCAGTTCATCGGCAAGCGCGTGCTCGGCGGCGACAGCCGGATGACCTTGCACCTCGGTGGCACGCCGACCGCGCCCCAGGCAGACGGTCACATCACGCTGTTGCGGACGTGGGTCGCAAACGCGTTCGTCGGCGACAGCCAGCTGCGCGTCGAACCAATCACGCTGCCCGGCGGCAAGCCCGGCGTCTCGATCAATGGCCGCGCGCTCGCCGATCGCCTGACGATCAGCGGCACGCTCGGCACGACCGCGCCCTTCCCTGTCGAGCTCGCAGTCACCGGCCGGCGGATCGAGGTCGACGTCGCCGCCGACCTCACGAAGATGTTTGGCCTGCCCGAGCCGCTGCAGGCGTGGGTGTCCGGAACGGTCACCGTGAAGACCGAGCTGTTCCCGACCCAGCCGCCCAAGGTGGCGGGGACTGGATTCACTCCGGCCCCCGCGAAAGAGCCCGAGGCGTGGATCGAGCTCACCGAGGTGATGGCGACGGTCAACCACCGTGGTGCCGACGGCCGGATCACGCCGCTGCGGCTCAGCGTGATCGATCAGCAGCCCGGTGCGCGGCCAGCCCTGTCACTGCGCGTGACGCCGTCGTCGCTCGAGCTGGCGTGCAAGGATCCCACGGCCGTCGGTGGCCGTACCCCATGCACCACGAAGTTCGCCACGCCCGCGGGCGTGATCGAGGTCCGCGGTCACGCCACGAAGTCCTCGGTCGCGATCGAGGCCCTCGGCACGCTCGACCTGTCGCTGCTCGCGCCGCTGTTCGATAACCGGTTCGACGACGCCTCCGGCCACCTCGCGCTCAACGCATCGATCTCCGGAACGATGGACAAGCCGGCATTCGAGGCGTCGATGGTCCTCGATCCCAAGAACCCCGTGCGGGTGCGGCCCGTCGGCGGCGACACCGTGCTCGAGGCACCGACCGGTCTGATCAAGCTCGCGAACGGCAGCCTCGGCTTCACCGACGTGATCCTCCAGGTCCGTGACCAGCACCTCGACGAGAAGGGCGAGCTCCACGTCAAGGGCAACATCGCGCTCGACGGCATCACACCCGCGAACTGGTCGGTCCTGATCTCCGGCCGGCTCGCCGGCAAGATGCTGCTCGTCGCGGTACCCGACAAGGTCTCGCAGGCCGGTGGGCTCGCGACGATCGAGGGAGACCTGATCCTCTCGGGCAAAGGCAAGCTGCCGCTGATCTCCGGCACGCTGATCTTCGATCCCCCGGAGGGAACCACGAAGGCGCGCCCGATTTCGCTGATCCCGCGCGGCGTGCGCCGCGAGCTGCAGTTCTCGCGCGGCAGCATCGACATCGAGACGCTCGGAAGCGGGACCCACCGCACGTACATGCTCGCGATCAACGACATGCTCGCGTCGATCGATGGCGAGGGCAGCGTGTCGAACATCAGCGGCAACGTCGAGCTCCGCGATGGTGAGCTCGCGAATCTCCGCGTCTCGCTCGACGCCGACAACATTCCGTTCCGGATCCCCGGCACGCTCGACCTCGTGATCTCGGCACGTGACGTGTCACTCGAGAAGGCCTCGGACATCGCGAACCTGGAGGTCCGCGGCAAGGTCTCGATCATCGACGGCAAGTACCTCCGCAACTTCGCGCTCACCGATCAGATCCGGTCGATCGGCGCGACGTCCGTACCGGGCAAGCCGTTCTGGGAGGAGTACCCGACCCTCGGCAACGCGGATCTGCGACTGACGCTCGATGTCCGCCGGTTCCAGGTCGACAACAACATCGCGAAGATCGATCTCGTCGGTCCGCTGATCGAGATCACGAACACGCCGCGCGATCCGCGCATGTCGGGTTCGATCCGCGTCGATCGCGGCGAGTTCCGGATCCCGGGCACGCGCGCGCGGTTCACCCGCACCTCCGGCTCCGTGGACTTCGCCGAGAACGCTAAGGCTGACGCCCCCCAGCTCAACGTCGTCAGCGAGGCGCCCGATTATCGCGATCTGTCGGGGCAAGAGCACCTCATCACGCTCGCGATCACGGGCTCGCTGTCGAACCCGCAGTGGGATCTCAAGACCTCGACCGGCTACAACAAGTCGCAGACGCTGTCGCTGCTCGTGCTCGGTCGCAACCAGGAGTCCCTGCGCCGTTCGCTCGGTGATCAGTCGCTCGGCGGTGACCCGACCCGCGTCGATCCATCGACGAACCCCAGCCAGGGCTTCGCCGATCAGATTTTCAAGGACCTCGCTGGCGACTGGGTGTCCGGCATCCTCGGTGACTCGCTCGGCGAGCTCAGCGGTCTCGACGTGCTGCGCATCGAGATCGGGTTCGGCTCGATCGGCCTCCGGCTCGAGAAGAAGCTACTCGAGAACACGCGACTGATCGGCCACACCGAGCAGACGATCCGCGGCACCACCATCGATACCCGCGCGGTGCTCACGACCTCGCAGAAGAGCAGCCTTCAGCTCGGTTACCTCGGCAAGAACTTCTACGACCCCGCCGAGCAGGACATCAGCGACCGCAACATCAAGCTCGTCTACCGGCTGTTCATTCCGTGATCCGTCGCCTCGCCATCCTCTCCGTGGTCCTGGTCGCACGTCTCGCGACGGCGCAGCCTCAGCCCGAAGGCGACGACAGTGTTACGGCGGTGAAGTTCGATCCTTCGACCTGCGTGAAGGCAACGCCGGTGATCGCGCCTGCCGGGGTCGGCGCGCCGCCCGTCACCTGGAACAACTTCGAGGTGGTCGGCCAGCTCCGTGATCCAGCGGCGACCGTTCGCACGCTGCTCGAGCCGACGATGAACCGGCACCGCGCGCTGACCGAGACCGCACGCGAGGAGATTCGCGAGCTCGGCGCCGCATTCGGGTATCACCTCGTCGGAATCGGGACGAAGGAGTCGCCCACCGGCACCGTCGCCGTCATCCACCTGTCGCCGTTGCCGATGGTGCGGAAGATCGACGTCGATGTCGATCAGTCGATCCTCGATACCCTGTCGTCACCGATCCTCGATGACGAAGTTCGCAGGCGCATGCGCGTGCGGACCGGCAGCTACCTGCCGTGGTCGCCCCACGATCGCGCCTGCGACCTTCACGAAGAGAAGCTACGGATCGAGGAGTTCCTCCGGGAAGAAGGCTTCATCGAGGCCACGGTCGATGTCGACGAGCAGCACAAGGGGGCCGGCATCTCGCTCGAGCTCGACGTCCACCTCGGTCCCGAGTACACCGCGGGCCAGATCAACATCGCGGAGCGCGAGCCGAACAACATCAGCGATGAAGAGATCCAGTCGAAGTTCCGCCACACGAGCTTCTGCATCGTCGGCAAGGGCCGGTTGTGCTTCGGCAGCGCGCGGTTCAAGCGCGCCCGGCACCAGGCGGACACTCAGGCCGTCGTCGACGTGTTCCGCCAGCGCGGTTACCCCGCCGTTCGCGTGCGCACCGACTTCGATCCGCTGACCTCGTTCGACCGCCGCACCAAGAAGGTCAACTTCACGATCACGATCGACCAGCGGCGCCGGCTCGAGGTGGTGTTCGAGGGCCAGTCGGAGGCGATGACGATCGAGAATCTCGAGAAGGAGCTGACCTTCGATCAGGCGGCAAGCGCCGACGATGTCGAGGCGCACGCATCGGCGAAAGCGCTGGCAGCGTACCTCCAGGGCCGCGGGTTCTTCGACGCCCGCGTGACGTGGACGCGCGAGCGGTTCGATCCGTTCGATCGAATTGTCTTCCGGATCGACCAGGGCGCGACCCGCCAGGTCCGCGCGATCGACTTCATCGGCAACTATGCGCTCGAGGACGCTGCGCTCCTCGAAGTGATCGGGACGCGCGAAGCGCGGTTCTCGTCGAGCTTGTTTGGATCGCGGACCTCGGCGACCTCGGTGCGGCTCGCGGCCGATGTCGAGGCGCTGGTAGACACCTATCGGCGCGCCGGATTTCGCGAGGCCCGCGTTCGGGTGAGTGCGGCCACCGATCCGACAGCGCTCGACAGTGCAGCCCTCGCGGCGGCGATGGTCCTGTCGAACCGCGGCAATGGTCTCTATGTCCGCTACACGATCGACGAGGGCCTGCCGACGCTGTTGACCCAGGTCGAGGTCGTGCTCGGTGACAAGGGCGACGCGATCGCCTCGGGAGACCAGCGCGAGCTGTGCAAGCTCGTGCTCGCGGACCTCGCGACGTTCTACGACGAGCCTCAGCTCGCCACGCCCGCCGCCGACAATCGCTGTGTTGCAACCGCCGCAAACCTCAAGTTCCGCGAGACCGAAGCGATCGAGACCCGCGATCGGATGCGCGATCGGCTGTACAGCCACGGCAGCCCGCGCGCGAAGGTCGCGTTCACCTCGAAGGTCCTCGGCCCGCATCGCGTCGCTGTGGTCTACAAGCTGACCGACGTCCAGCCGCTCACGATCGGCAAGATCGTCATCCGCGGCAACTTCCGCACGCGCACCTCGATCATCCTCGACGAGCTGCGCGGCCCGAGCGACGAGGCCGGGTTCCGCGAAGGCAGGCCGCTGACCAAGGACGCACTCGCCGAGAGCGCGCGCCGGCTCCGCAACACCGGTCTATTCGAGGCGGTCAACATCGCGATGCCCGACCTCGACAATACCAGCGAGGGCTCGGTCAACGCGGTTGTCGAGGTCACCGAGCGCTACGACTTCCGCGCTCAGCTCGAGCTCGAGCTCGGCGTCTCGAGCTACAATGGAACGTTCGTCCGGCTCACCCCGACCTTCAAGAACCTGTTCGGCCTCGGCATCTCGCTCGACGTCAGCGGCACGATCGGCGTCGATCTCGTCGACTCGATCGAGACCGAGAAGACCAAGCTGCGCCAGCTGAGCCTCGAGTCCACACTCCGCATCCCGCAGTGGCTGATGCGGAACTTCTTCCCCGACCTGTTCGCACCCCAAGCCGAGCTCACAGCGTTCCACCGCCGCCAGGACACGCCGCGGTTCGGCGTGATCACGACCGACGGCGTGACGCTCGGCCTCGCGCGCACCTGGCAGCGCCAGCGGATCGGAAACCGCCCTGCCCGCGCACTCACCGCCGGGGTCCACTACGACTTCCGCCTCCGCGAGCGTCCAGTCGACGTGCTTCGCCCGATCGGCGCCGACGACGATCAGACCCAGGTCCCGATCCGGACCCGCACCGGATCGATCGGCATCACGGGCGAATGGGAGCAGCGCGTCGATCGCACCGGAACGCTGTCCCCGCTCGCCGCGGAGGGCGGCTTCCGCCTCGAGGGTCAGTTCTCGTTCGCGAGCCCCAACCTCGGCGGCCAGGACACGTTCATCAAGGTCTCGGCGGCCGGCTCGAAGTACTGGCCGATCGGCGACAACCTCGTGGTGCGCTACGACCTCCGCTATGACCAGGGCTTCCCGCTCGCCGGCGACGTCCTCCTTCCCGAGGTCGAGCGGTTCTTCGCCGGCGGCGACTCCACCGTGCGCGGCTACGAGGACGACCGACTCGCGACCGAGGTGATCAAGGTCGGCGTGCCGCCGTTCGACAATGCGCAGCAGATCCGCGTCCTCCCTGCCGGCGGCAACATCCGCGTGATGTCGAGCCTCGACGCCCAGCTGCGGATCTGGAAGCTGCTCGCGACCGCCGCCTTCATCGATGCCGGCCTGATCACGAATCAGTGGGGCAACGTCACCGAGGACGATATCCGCCCCTCGATCGGCATCGCGCTGATCCGGTTCGTCACGCCGTTCGGCACCGGCGCCCTCGAACGCGCGATGCCGTTGCGGCCGCACCTCGGCGACAATCCGCGCGGCCGCTGGCACCTCAGCTTCGCGGCGCGCGCGCAGTTCTGAGCAAGGCGCAACCCTCGGCATTCGTCATCCCCGCAACTCACCATGAAGCTCCCAGCCCGCGGTGGTTGGCTCCTGTGCGGGCTACGACTTCGTGGGGCGACCATACGTCACGAACTTCGCGCGCACGCGCGCCAGCTCCTCGCGATCCAGGATCACCGGCGTGCCGACCTGGAGCGCGTGCCAGAACTGTGCGGCGAGCGTCTCGATCTCGGCCGCGAGCTTCAGCGCCGACACGAGCGAGTCGCCGAGCGCGACCATACCGTGATTCGCGAGCAGCGCGGCCCGGCCGTCGGCGAGCGCGTTCACCACGTTGCGTGCGAGCTCGGGCGATCCGAACGTCGCGTACTCGGCGCACGGAATCTCGTCACTGCCGGCGAGCGCGATCATGTAGTGGATTGCGGGAATCGGGCGACGCAGGCACGCGATCGTCGTGCAGAACAGCGAGTGCGTGTGAACGATCGCCTCGCAGTCACTGCGGGCAGCGAGGATGTCGCGATGGAGCTGCCACTCGGTCGACGGCGTGCGCTGGCCCGGGCGGATCGTGCCGTCGCTGCGAATGTCGACGACATCATCGGGCACCAGCTCCGGATACGGGATCGCGGACGGCGTGATCAGCAGGCCGTGCGAAGTGCGCACGCTGACGTTGCCGGAGGTGCCGGGCGTCAGGCCGAGGTCGGACATCCGCCGGGCGGTGGTGATCAGCGTGTCGCGCAGGCGCATCGTCATGAGCGACCGAACAGCTCCGCGAGTGCGGCGGGTGTGGCGATGCCGCGCTCGGTGATGATGCCGGTGACGAGCGCCGCGGGCGTGACGTCGAACGCCGGATTCGCGACCTGGGTCGATGCGGGTACGACCTCGACGCCGCGAACGAACCGGATCTCGTCTCCACTGCGCTCCTCGATCGGGATATCGGCTCCACTCGTCAGCGTCCAGTCGATCGATGGCGACGGCGCTGCGACGTAGAACGGGACGCGAGCCTCGCGCGCGGCGAGTGCCTTGAGGTACGTGCCGATCTTGTTGCAGACGTCGCCGCAGCGGGTCGTGCGATCGGTGCCGACGATGCACAGGTCGACGTGACCGCGCTGCATCAGGTGGCCGCCGGCGTTGTCCGCGATCAACGTGTGCGGCACGCCATGCTGCGCGAGCTCCCACGCGGTCAGCAGGCCTTGGTTGCGCGGCCGCGTCTCGTCGACCCAGACGTGAACGGCGATCCCTTCTTCGTGAGCGCGATAGATCGGCGCGAGCGCCGTGCCCCAGTCGACCGTCGCGAGCCAGCCCGCGTTGCAGTGCGTGAGCACGTTGACCGGCCGGTTCACGCGCGCTGCGGCCGCTTTGATCAACGCGACGCCATGCCGCCCGATCGCCTCGCAGATCGCGACATCGTCGTCGCAGATCTTCGCGGCGTGGGCGAACGCCGCCGCCGCACGCTCGGTGCGCGCCACATCTACGAGCGCGGTCGTCATCTCCGTGAGCGCCCAGCGCAGGTTGATGGCCGTCGGCCGGGTCGCCGCGAGCAGATCGCACGCCCGATCTGTGCTGTCAGGATCTGCGGCGAGAGCGAGCGCCACACCGTACGCGGCCGTCGCACCGATCAACGGCGCACCGCGAATCGTCATGTCGCGGATCGCGGCCGCAGCTTGATCGACCGTGGTCAACGCGACCCACGCGACCTCGTACGGCAGGCGCTGCTGGTCGAGCACCCGCACCGTCCGGCAATCATCCGCGAGCTCGATCGCCCGTCGCCACGTGCCATTGACCTTCACGCGATCACGTTCCGAGCACGCGGCCCGCGACCGCACCGAGCTTCGCGAGCAGCCCCGGGTCGCGCGCGGACGCGGCGGTGAGGATCGCATTGTCGAGTGCGCGATCGCAGCCGCTCGGACATGCCCCGGAGAGCACACCGAGCCGTGGAATCACCGCCGCGAGCAGCGCCTTTGCCTTGCCACTGTTCGCCACGAGCACGCGCACGACATCCTCGACCCGGACGTGATCGTGATCGGGATGCCAGCAGTCAAAGTCGGTGACCATCGCGACCGTCGCGTAACAGAGCTCCGCTTCGCGCGCGAGCTTGGCCTCCGGCATGTTCGTCATGCCGATGACGCTGGCGTTCATGCCGCGGTGGAGCTCGGACTCGGCGAGCGTCGAGAACTGTGGGCCTTCCATCGCGACGTAGGTCCCGCCGCGCACGAGCGGCACGTCGACGGCCGTGCCCGCCGCAACGAGCTCGTCCATCAGGCGCGCGCACGTCGGGTGTCCCATCGACACGTGGGCGACGCACCCGGTGGTGAAGAACGTCTTGTGTGGCCGCAGCGTCCGATCGATGAACTGATCGACCACGACGAACGTGCCCGGCGCGAGCTCCGCCTTGAGCGAGCCCACCGCGCTGAGCGACAGCACGTGGGTCGCGCCGGCGCGCTTGAGCGCATCGATGTTCGCGCGGAAGTTGATCTCGTGCGGTGGGATGCGGTGGCCGCGGCCGTGGCGCGGCAGGAACACGACCCGCTGCTCACCGAGCGTCCCGAACAACAGCTCGTCGCTCGGCGCCCCGAATGGCGAGTCGACGCGGCGCCACACCTGGTCGATGAGACCCTCGAGGTCGTAGAGCCCCGTGCCACCGATGATGCCGATCAAGCCCTGCATTGCCGGTCGAGCTTAATCGGGATCGGGGGGTGTTCGGCCGGCCGGAAGGGGTGGTCGTGTGCGCGGCGACTAGCAAACCGCCGGTTGCCCTGTTACAAGAGCCCCCCTACAAGGAGACTCACATGGGACGCTCAGACAACCGCAAGACGCTGAAGATGCGGCGCAAGAGGAGCCAGGAAAAGCTCAAGCTTCGCATCAAGCGCAAGATCACTGCCGCCAAGTCGGCCAAGAAGCCTGCTGCTCCTTCGAAGAAGAAGTAAGGTCTTCGGGCGATGACGCCCGAAGAAACCCGCTGCGTGATGACGCAGATCGTGATGCCCATGCACACCAACGGTGTCGCGGGTGTCATGTTCGGCGGAATCATGATGCAGTGGATCGATGTCTGCGCCGGGGTGGCTGCCATGCGGCACGCCGCAGGAGCGGTGCTGACTGCGTCGATCGACCGGCTCGACTTCATGTCGCCCGTCAAGGTCGGCGAGATCGTGGTCTTGCAGGCGCAGGTCAACTACGTGTCGCGGACCTCGATGGAGGTCGGCTGCCGCGTCGAAACCGAGCACATGCAGGAGCGTACGCGCCGTTACGTGACCAAGGCGTATCTGACCTTCGTGGCCATCGACTCGACCGGGCGGCCGCGCCCGATCCTGCCGCTCGACCTGGTGACCGAGGAAGACAAACGCAGACAAGCGGAGGCCGAGGCACGGCGCAAGGCGCGTCTGCAGGCCGCCGGTCGAGGAGCTTCCGCATGACCACCACCGTCGTCGTCGATCGCACGTCCTGGGGCCGGCTTCGGGTTACCGGTGGTGATCGCGTTCGCTTCCTCCAGGGCCTGACCACGATCAACGTCGAGCAGCTCGCCGATGGCGCGCACGGCTGGGGCGCGATCCTCAATCCCAAGGGTCGCGTGCTCTCGGTGATCAACGTCGCGCGGTTTGGCGAAGCGTTCATCATCGCGTGCGAGCCCGAGATCGCAGACAAGACCCGCGCTCTGCTCGAGCGCTATGCCGTGATGGACGACGTCGCGTTCGAGCCGATCGTCGGACCGGCGCACCAGATCTGGGAGAACCCGGTCGAGGTGTGGCGCGCACCGATCATTGACGGTGTGAACGATCACTCGCGTGACGACCGCGAGCCACAGATCGAGCACATGCGGATCCGCGCCGGCTTCATGCGCTACGGCGCCGACGTCGGGGAGGACAACTTCCCGTTCGAGACGCCGCTCACCCAGTTCCTCGACTACGGCAAGGGCTGCTACGTCGGGCAGGAGCCGGTGTTTCGCGTCCACGCCCAGGGCAACTCGGCAAAGACGCTGCGCGGTCTCGTCGTCGACGGCCAGGCGCCGCTCGCGCAGGGTGCATCGATCAAGCACCCCGCGAAGGAGAATGCCGGTGTCATCACGTCGTCGGTGGTCGACGGAGATACGACGCTCGCACTCGGCTACCTCCATCGCACGTGCTGGACACCGGGCGAGAACGTGTCGATCGACGGCCGGCGTGCTGTGATTCACGAGTTGCCGTGGGCGTGAGCGGGAAGACCGCGCTCGCAGGTTTCGCGCTTGTGCTCGGCGGCTGCAGCCTCGTCACCGACAACTTCGTCACCAACGACTTCTCCGGCGATCCGTTTCCGATCCAGGCGGAGCTCCAGAGTGGCGCGGTCGTGCTCGGCCTTCGCCAAGCCGGCGTTCCCGACCGCACCGCCGTGCTCGACCTGCTGTCGCCGATCACGCTGGTCGATCCCGGGGATGGTGTCGCTCCGTCCGTGGCGAACGCGAACCTCCTCGTGCTCGGCCAGAACGGACCCGGCGGGCCGATCGATCTACCGCGCGCGGCGCTCGAGGACGTGCAGATGCTCGCGCTGCATCCGTGTCTCGGTGAACCGTGCAACGTCGGAACTCCGGCCGCACCGCGCCCCTACGAGGCGATCCTCGGTGCCGACGCGCTCGCCGGCGACGCCGTCCGCCTGCGACTCGGCGACGAGCAGGTGTTCGTTCTCGCGGACGTCGGTGGCGACGAGACCCGTCGGACCCGCGCATGTGATGGCGTGTTCCCGTCACCCTACCGGGGCGGCGGAACTCTGTTGATCGCTGGAACCGAGCTGCCGTTCACCGGGCGCCGCATCGCGATGCAGGTGTGTCTCGGCGCGAACCCGGATCCGGCGCTGCCGCAGAGTCTGCGCGGATCCGATGCCCTGCTCGTGATGTCGACCGGCATCGGAATCACGATCCTGGGCGAGTCCGCTTATCACCGGTACCGCGAGGCGCAACCGACCGCGCCGGACCTCGCGACGTTGCCCCTCGAAACGGTCAACCTGCCGTCGGGCCCGGTCGAAGGACGGCTCGGATCGATCGCGAACCTCGCGCTGGTCGCGAGCTCGAGCTCGACGCCTCGCGCACCGTGCCGTCAGGTCTACGGCAGCCATTTGATCATCCAGCGCAACTGCGTCGCCGAAGATGACTGCCCATGCGAGAACCGTGGCGACTTCTGTGGCGTTCCCGCGGTCGTCGAGCTCGAGCCTCCCGGTGGGCTCGCCGTGCTGATCGTTCCCGATGCGAATCCGACGCTGCAGGCACTCCGTACCGAGTTGCGGCCGGATCAGGCGGAAGTCGACGGTATCCTCGGCACCAACGCTCTGCGAACATCGGAGATCGACGTCGACTACCCGCACGACCGGCTGCTCGCTCGCTGTGTCGCCGATGGCTGCAAGACGCGGCCGTCGGTCAGCGAGGTGCGCGAGCGGACACAGGCACAGGGGTGCATCGGCCCATCACCGAACTTCTGACCCCATCAGGGTGCGCTCAGCGAAGGTTCACACCAGCGCTCCCGCTTCGCCGCTGCCGAGGCCGAGTCGCCGTCGATGACCTGCACCGTCGGATAGAGCTCGAACAAGACCGCCTCGATCTCGCGGTTGCCCGCATAGATCCCATCGAGGACCACGACCGTGATCGCGCCGACCTCCCGCTCGAGGCAGGTGATCAAGTCGAGCGGCGTGGCGACCACCGAGATTCGCTCCCGCATCTGCGGATCCGAGAGCGCGCGCACATCATCCGTGATGATGACGATGCTGGGCCCGTCCCAGGATCCACTTCCCCCCGGCCACGACAACGGCGTATCCATGAGCTTCATGGCTGTCACACTCCCCGGGGTCGCGAGCGTGCAAAGCCGAAGCCACCGAATAACTCGCGTTCATCACGTCACCAGGCAGACGGAGTGCCGACGGAGATCCAGGCGTCGTTACAAATCGCGGGCGACGTGTTCACAGAGGGTCCCGTGCTGTGACGCACGGCGAGCGCACGTGTGTCATTCCTCGAGCGTCGTCACTCCGGCGAGCACGTCGGATGGCTTGCCCGTCGCGACGATCCTCCCGCGCTCGATGCGCACGATCTGATCGGCGAGCTGGCGCGCTTCCGCGATCGAGTGCGTGACATGAACGAGTGGCACTCCAAGCTCGGGAACCAGCTCGCGGACGAGCGTCGTCAGCTGCACACGCAGATCGCGGTCGAGCGCCGAGAATGGCTCGTCGAGTAACAGCAGCTGAGGCTGCCGCGCGAGTGCACGCGCGAGGGCAACGCGCTGAGCTTCACCCCCGGAGAATGTGCGAGGGCGACGATTCGCGAGATGACCGACGCCGACGCGCTCGAGCAGGGCGCGCGCCTTGTCGGCTCGCTCCGGACGCGGAATCTCGTGCATGCCGTACTCGACGTTCTTCTGCGCCGTCATGTGCGGGAACAGAGCGAGCCCCTGAAACACGTACGAGAGTCGACGCAGGTGCACCGGTACGTTGATCGCCTTCGCACGATCGAACCACACCGCGTCGCCCAGCGCGACGCGCCCATGATCCGGGAGGGACAGGCCGGCGAGCACACCCAGGATCGTGCTCTTTCCGGAGCCCGAGGGTCCCATCACGCACGTGATGCCCGGCGGGCAGCTCAGCACCACGTCGACGCTGAACTGACCGCGCGTGAGCTGGATGGTGGCGGACAGGTCAGCCACGGTCGGTGAGCCTGCGGGTGAACCGATTCGCGAGGTAGAGCAACAAAACGCCGACGACCGTGGTGACGAGCGCCATGTTACGAGCGCCCTCCTCGTCGCCGCCGTACAGCGCGTTCATCACGTGGATCGACGCGGTCTCCGTGCCACGGATCAGCTGGCCGGCGACCATCTGCGTGATGCCGTAGTCACCGAGCGCGCGCGCGAACGCGAGCATCGCACCGGCCGCGATCCCCGGCATCGCGAGCGGCAGCACGACCGTGAACAGCACGCGCCGGGGACTCGCGCCGAGCGTGCGCGCCGCGGAGACGAGATTGCGATCCACCGCCTCGAGCCCGACGCGCGCTGACCGCACGACGAGCGGCAACGAGCCCACGGCCGCCGCGATCACCGCACCGGTGAACGAGAACACGATCGTCGTTCCGGTCAGGCTCTCCCACGCGCGACCGATCGCACTATCGGTGCCGAGGGCGACGAGCAGGTAGTAGCCGAGGACCGTGGGCGGCAAGACGAGCGGCGCGCAGATCACGGCATCGAACAAGTCGCGCGCGGGCATGTGCTTCCAGTCGAGCAACACCGCGAACGCCGTCCCCACCACGAGCGCGAGGACCATCGAAATGGCCGCCACCTCGAGCGACAGAACCAGAGGCGCCCAGTTCATCTCCGCTCACGCGCCTATTCGGGGATCCGGACCACGAACACGGCGCCGAGGTCCCCACGCTGCTCGACGTGGATCGTGCCACCGTGGGCCTCTGCAGCGAGCTTGCAGAAGTAGAGGCCGAGACCGCGGTTCGCTCGCGCAGCAGCGCGCCGTGCCTCGACCTGAAAGTAGCGGCCGAAGATCCGCGCGCGTTCGCTCTCGGGCACCGGCGGACCGCTGTTGCCGATCGCGATCTCGACGCCATCACCGTCGCGCCGGACCGCGATCGCGACCCGGCCCGCGCGCGGTGAGTAGCGCGCCGAATTGTCGATCAGGTTCTCGAGGATGCGCGCGAACAGATCGCGATCGAGCCGGACGACCATGTCGGCATCGACGTCGACATCGATCCGCAGATCGCGCACCTCGAACTGCGCCCGGTTGCCCGCGCACGAGCGCTCGATCAGCTCGATGATCCGGACCGGCGCCATCGCAGCCTTGAGGATGCCGTCCTCGAGCTCGTCGACATCGAGGATCGTCGCGACCAGGCCGAGCGCCTTGTTGACGAGCGTGGTCGCATCGTCGAGGTAGGCGAACGCGGTGGCGCGCGTCTGTGCCGTCTGGTCCTCGGTGAGCTCCTCGCGGAGGAGGCCCAGATAGCCGTGAATCGCCGCAAGCGGGCTACGGAGATCATGGACGACGAGCGCCGCGAGGACGCGCTTCTTCTCGCGCAGCTCGCGAGCGGACTCAGACTCGGGCGGCGGTGGGACGGTCCCGGGCTCGCTCTTCGAACCAGCTCGCTGGACTCCCATCAGCCCTTCACCGCGTTGCGGCCCCCCTCCTTGGCCGCGAACAGGTGCGTGTCGGCTTGCTTGATGAACTCCAGAGCGTCCTCGATCTCGCCACGGAGGCTCGCAACCCCTATCGACACGGTCACGGGGATCAAGGCGTCCTCGAACTTGAACTCCGCGATCTCGACGAGCTTGCGAATCTTCTCGGCGAACTGCATCGCGTTGTAGTGATCGATCTCGGGGAGAACAATCGCGAACTCCTCACCGCCGTAGCGCGCGAGGACGTCTTCCCGCCGGATCCGCGTCTTGATCACGGAAGCGAGGTGCTTGAGCACGTGATCGCCGGCGAGGTGACCGAAGCTGTCGTTGACGCCCTTGAACCGATCGATGTCGAACATGATCAGCGACAGGTCGCGCCGGTAGCGGAGCGCGCGGCCGATCTCGCGCTCGAGGGTCTCGACGAAGTACCGCCGGTTGAACACCTGCGTGAGGCCATCGACCGTGGTGAGCCGGTAGATCTCCTCGTGGTACGCGTTCTCGATGTTGTTGCCGCTGAGGAACTTGAAGATGCAGCGGCCGACCTTGATGAAGTCACCGTCACGCAGAACATACTCGTCGATCATCTCGTCGTTGACGTAGGTGCCGTTCGTCGACCCCATGTCCCGCAGCATGATCGCGTTGCCGGTGTTGATGATCTTGCAGTGGTTTCGCGAGACCGCTTCTTGATCGATCTGGATGTCGGCCTTCGACGAGCGGCCGATGATGATCTGCGGGCGGTTCAGGTTGAACTTCTTGCCCAGCTCGAGTCCGTAGATCACGACCAGGCAGGCCTCTTTGGCCACCGGTCGATCGCTGATCTTCGAGATCGCGGTGACGACGGTCTGGTTCCGGCCGGTATCGCTCACCCATGATGATCGTACCAGAAATCGAGCCTGGTCAGTCAGTTGCGCTGCAATCGAGACGGTCATCTGCGGCGCGCTTGCATAAGAGCGCATCGCTCAGCTGATAGCCGCCGCGCACAAACCGGTACGACTGAAGCAGCAGTCTGCCGCCGTGTAGGTTCCAGTAGCCGCGGACGTCGCTCATGTTGTTCTCACCCTTGGTGCCGAGCGGCTCGAGCGCGGTCGCCGCGAACGTCCCCGCATAGCGCGAGCACTCCGCGGTGCCGGCCGGCGGTGGACGGAACACGTTCCAGTAGCAATTTCCCTCGGGCGTGCACATCGCGCGATCGACGACGATGTTCTCGACGACACCGTCGCCGTCGAGATCGCGATCCGCGCGATCGATCCTGGGCGTCTGGCCCACGACGCCATCCTTGCCTGGCTCGGCGCATGCGCCGACCTGGACGGAGGGAGATGGCATCTCGCGCGGCATCGATGCGCGCGGCGTGCGCGTGCAGGCGACGACCGCGATCGCGATCGCGAGGCCGCGTGCGTGGGACATCGTCGGCAAACCTACATCGAATCGAGGAAAGATTCTTGTGCCTGCGCGCAGATGAGGCTACATCGGACGAGATGCGACGCAGCCTCGTCCTGCTCACCGGCGCCTTTATTGTGGTCGGTGGGGCGGCCCTGATCGGGGGCGACGAGCGCGCCCCTGCGGCGTCGATCAATGGCGGGCCGCTGGTCGCCTCTGCGCCGATCACGATGCCGGCCCAGTCGCCTGCCGTCACCGCCACCGAGGCCGCGCGCGAGGTCGCCGCGTTCGAGGGGCTCGCCGACAAGCCCGCGGCGAAGGTGGCCAGAGCTGCCGTTCCGCCAGCACCCGGCACCGGACCGCTCGGCTCGCTGATCGATCTCGACAAGATCGAGCTCGTGGCCGACCACTACGAGGCTCCGCTCAAGGACGGCCGACGCGCCGTGCTCACGCTCGAACCCGATCTGCAGTCGCTCGCGGAGCAGCTCCTCGACGAATCGCGCGCGCCGCGCGGTGGCATCGTGGTGATGGCTCCCGATGGCCGGATCCTGGCGCTCGCCGGCCGCCGCACCGAGGATCCCAAGGGATCCAAGGAGGGCATCTTCGATTGGCGCCTCGCGACCGATGTGTGGGCGCCTGCCGCGTCCGTCTTCAAGCTCGTCACCGCGAGCGCGCTCGTCCGCGAGGGCGTCGATGGCGAGGACAAGGTCTGCTTTCACGGCGGCGTTCGCTCGGTGATGGAGTCCAACCTCGTCGATTCCAAGCGCGACTCGCGCTGCGAGACCCTGTCGTACGGCGTCGCGCATTCGAACAACGCGATCCTCGGCAAGCTCGCGTTCCAGCGGCTCGTGCCCGACAAGCTCGACGGCATGGCGCGGCTCCTCGGCTTCGGTCCGGCGATCGGTGGTGGCGCCCTGCCCGGCACGGAGCTGCCCGGCAACTACGGCTCGGTGGCGATCCCCCCGCTACACGACCTCTCGTTCGCCAGGACCGCCGCGGGCTTCGCCAACGTTCAGCTCTCGGTCGCCGGTGGCGCGCTGCTGACCGCAACGTTCGCGACCGGCGGCGAGCAGCCTGTGCCGCGCCTGATCGCGTCGATCGACGGCACGCCGCACGCGGGTCCTCGGCCCAAGCGGATCCTCCCTGTCGCGACCGCGCGGGCCGTCGCGAAGATGATGGTCGCGACCTGTGCCTCGGGGAGCGCGGCGAAGTCGTTCCGCCGCACCGAGCTCACCGTCGCGGGCAAGACCGGGACGCTGTCGCGCAACGAGCCGTTCTTCATGGAGCATTCGTGGTTCGTGGGCTTCGCGCCTGCCGAGCAGCCCCAGGTCATCGTCTCCGTGGTGCTCGGGAACCCCGAGAGCTGGCACTTGCGGGGCCACGAGGCGGCCCGCCGTCTGATCGATCGCGCGCTGACTGCCAAGCGGCGTGAAAAAGATCGCACTGCTTCCGTCGAACCGTCGATTCGCAAGCAGTGATAGAATCAGAGCATCGCCTGTTCGTCCGACAGTGCGACCGTTTGGGAGGGTAAGACATGACCACGCTCACTTCGATCGCGGCGGTGGCTGCATCGCTCGTCTGCGCCACGACGCTCACCGCGTCCGCGCAAAGCCAGGCAGAGCTCGCGTCCAGGCTCAACGACGAGGGCAAGGCCCTCATGTACGGGGGCAAGTACGCCGAGGCGAGCGCCAAGTTCCGGGATGCCGGCGCCCGCGTTCCGGAGCCCAAGTACTTCTTCAACCTGTGCACGTCGAACTACCAGCAGGGCAAGTTCGACGAGGCGATCACCGCGTGCAACGCGGCCGACAAGCACAGCCCGTCGTCAGAGCTGGCCGGCAAGATCTCGAAGCTGGTCGAGCGCATCAAGGAAGATGCGAAGAATCAGAACATCGAGCTCCACCCGACTGGCGGTGGCGGCGGCGACACGAACCTGCCCCCCGATCCGAACACGCCCCCGCCCGATCCGAACACGCCCCCCGATCCGAACCCGAAGCCCGATCCGGCGCTCAACCCGAACTACACGCCCGCCGTCGGCCGTCCGCCGCAGCAGGGGCTGTTCAAAGGCACGACCTCGGACAACCACTACACGTGGACGCTCGGCCTCGACCTCTATGGGGGTGGCGGCAAGATCGGCGATGGTCGCTACGGCAACGTCGACGCCGGCTTCCGCCTCAAGGGCGACTATCTGCTTCGCCGCGCCCAGCGCATCGGCGCGCAGATCTACCTCCAGTACTCGACGTTCACCCCGGGCGAGGATCAGTCTGGCCTCGAAGCGGACCTCAGCGTGATCGACTTCGGCGTCGCCGGCTACAAGCACTTCTGCTTGCCGTCGTATCAGCGGCTCTGCATGACTCCGCTCGTCGGCGTGCACCTCGCGCTGATGGCTCCCGGAAACGAGCAGGCGTCGACCGGGGAGACGGTGTTTAATTACTCTGCGATCGGTGCTCGCGCCGAGCTCGGCGCGCACTACGCGATCGGTTCGCGCTACGAGCACGTGATCGGCATCGGCATCGGGATCAACGTCTATTCCGCCGTGGTCTCGGACTCGGTCGACTTCATGGCGTCCGATGTCGGCCTCGACAAGGGTGGCGCCGCTGCGTACGTGAGCCTTGGATATACCTATCGATTCAGCACGCCGCTCGGCAGCTCTCCGTTCGTCACCCTCGAGTAGCGAGCGCTTTTTTGCGCCGCGGGGCGTCATTGCTTCGCGCGGGATCGGGTAGAGTCACCCCACTGCAATTTTGCAGTGTCTCCGAGGGAGATCTCATGGCTGGCCCCGATACGAAACTGACCGCCAAGCTCACGCTGCCCAACGGCAAGGAAGCCACCCTTCCCGTCATTGTCGGCACCGAAGACGAGCATGCCGTCGACATCTCGAAGCTCCGAGGTGAGACCGGCTACATCACGCTCGACAGCGGCTACATGAATACGGGCTCGACCCAGAGCGCGATCACGTACCTCGATGGCGAAGAGGGCATCCTCCGCTACCGCGGCTATGCGATCGAAGACCTGGCCGAGCACTCTGACTTTGTCGAGGTGAGCTACCTGCTCATCAACGGCAAGCTCCCGACCAAGGAGGAGCGCCAGAAGTTCTCGACGATGCTGACGCGGCATTCCCTCATCCACGAGGACATGCATCAGTTCTTCGCCGGCTTCCCGCCGACCAGCCATCCGATGGCCGTCCTCTCCGCGATGGTGACGTCGCTATCGGCGTACTACCCCGACAGCCTCGAGCGGAACTCGGCCGTTGACCTCCACATCACGCGGATCCTCTCGAAGGTCCGGACGATCGCCTCGTTCGCCTACAAGAAGAGCATCGG
>JAYUYE010000128.1:0-5431 GCA_043752985.1 Myxococcales bacterium | reverse complement strand
GCGCCGCTCGGCGACCACACATCGATCCTCTACATCTCACCGCTCAAGGCGCTGTCGAACGACGTGCATCGCAACCTGGAGGCGCCGCTCGCGGAGCTCGCTCTGTATGCGGCCGCGCGCGGCGTCAAGTTGCCCGAGATCCGGGTCGGGGTGCGCACCGGTGATACGCCTGCGAGCGAGCGCGCGAAGATGGCGAAGCGGCCGCCGCACATCCTCGTGACGACGCCGGAGTCGCTGTACATCCTGCTGACCACGGACAAGGGCCGCGCGGCGCTCGGTCAACTGCGCACCGTGATCATCGACGAGATCCACGCGGTCGCGGGCGACAAGCGCGGCGCGCACCTCGCGATCTCGCTCGAGCGCCTCGACCGCCTCGTCACGCAGATCAGCGGACGCGTCCCGACGCGCATCGGCCTGTCGGCGACGCAGCGGCCGATCGAGACGATCGCCCGGCTGCTCGTCGGGACGCGGCGCCCCATGCCGCACATCGTGGACGGCGGACATCGCCGCGAGATCGATCTCGCCATCGAGATCACCGATGACGAGCTCGGCGCGGTGGCGTCGAACGAGCAGTTCGGGCGGGTCTACGATCGGATCGCGGAGCTGATCACCCAGCATCGCTCGACGATCTTGTTCGTCAATACGCGGCGGCTCGTCGAGCGCGCAGCGGCGGCGCTCGAACAGCGGCTCGGCGAGGAGCACGTGGTCGCGCACCACGGCTCGATGTCGCGCGCGATGCGGCTCGCCGCCGAGCTCAAGCTCAAGCACGGTCAGGTCAAGTGCGCGGTCGCCACGGCATCGCTCGAGCTCGGCATCGACGTCGGCACCGTCGATCTCGTGGTCCAGCTCGGCTCCCCGCGCTCGATCGCCACGCTGCTCCAGCGCGTCGGTCGCTCGGGCCACACTCTCGGCGGCACCCCGAAGGGCCGGTTGTTCGCGCTCACCCGCGATCAGCTCGTCGAGTGCGGGTCGCTCGTGCGCGGCGTGCGCCACGGCTTCCTCGACACGATCACGCTGCGCGAGGCGCCGCTCGACATCCTCGCGCAGCAGATCGTCGCGATCTGCTCGGGCGAAGAGCTCGACGAGGCCGAGCTTGGCGTGCTGATCCGCGGCGCGGCACCGTACGCGAACCTCGGCGACGCTCAGCTCGAGCAGGTCCTCGAGATGCTGTCGGAGGGTGTGTCGGCGCGGCGCGGGCGCGTCGGTGCGCACATCCATCGCGACCGGATCGCCGGCAAGCTGCGCGGTCGGCGTGGCGCCCGGCTCGCCGCGATCATGTGCGGCGGCGCGATCCCCGATAACAACAACTACGCGGTCGTCCAGTGGCCCGAGGAGACCAAGGTCGGCGAGGTCGACGAGGACTTCGCGATCGACAGCTCGCAGGGTGACATCTTCCAGCTCGGAAACACCGCGTGGAAGATCCGCCGGATCGAGTCTGGCAAGGTCTACGTCGAGGACGCGAAGGGGATGCCGCCCACGATCCCGTTCTGGTTCGGCGAGGCGGCGGCGCGCACGCGCGAGCTATCTGACGAGGTCAGCAAGCTCCGCGGCGAGATCTGCGGCCGGCTCGGCGAGGGCGTCGATCACGACACGATCGCGCTGTGGCTCGCCGCCGAGACCAGCATGTCGTCGCGCGCCGCGCAGCAGCTCGTCGCGTACCTCGCGGCGTCACGCGCGGCGCTCGGCGCCTTGCCGCGCAAGGACCTGCTCGTCGCGGAGCGGTTCTTCGACGAGGCCGGCGGCATGCAGCTCGTCATCCACGCTCCGCTCGGCGGTCGGATCAATCGCGCGTGGGGCCTCGCGCTGCGCAAGAAGTTCTGCGTGACCTTCGACTTCGAGCTCCAGGCCGCGGCGACCGACGATGGCATCGTGATCTCGCTGGGCCAGCCGCACAGCTTTCCGCTCGACAGCGTGTTCGGCTACGTGACCTCGCACGGTGCCGAGGAGACGCTCGTCCAGGCGCTGCTCGATCGCCCCATGTTCGAGATCCGCTGGCGCTGGAATGTCACGCGTTCGCTGACCGTGCTGCGCCGGCGCAACGGCAAGAAGGTTCCGCCGCACCTCGTGAAGATGCGCGCCGCCGACGCGCTGTCGGTCGTGTTCCCGCACGCGGTCGCCTGCGGCGAGAACATCACCGGTCCGCGCGAGATTCCGGATCACCCGCTCGTCTTCGAGACCATCCGCGACTGCCTGGTCGAGGCGATGGACCTCGAGGGCCTGCGCGGGATGATCGAGCAGCTCGAGCGCGGTGAGATCCAGGTCCTCGCGAAGGACACGGTCGAACCGAGCCCGCTCTCCCACGAGCTGCTCAACGCGAATCCGTACGCCTTCCTCGACGACGCACCCCTCGAGGAGCGCCGGACCCGCGCCGTCACGTTGCGCCGCGGGTTGAAGCAGACCGTGTCGAGCTCGGGCATCGACGATGTCGGCGCCCTCGACGAGGCCGCGATCACGGCGGCGACCGAGGAGGTCACGCCGGTCGTGCGCGATGTCGACGAGCTGCACGATGCGTTGCTCGCGCTCTGGCTCGTGCCCGAGCCCCTCGCAATCCGGCTCGCGCCCGGCGCCCGGGACTGGTTCGAAGCACTGACCTCGACCGGCCGCGCCTGCCGCGTGCGCTGGGAGCTCGGCGACCGCGTGTACGCCGCCTGGATCGCGACCGAGCGACTCGGTGCGCTGCGCGCGATGCTCGGCGAAGGTTCGGTCGAGTGCGTGCCGAACATCGCGACACCATCGTGGTCCAAGCCGGTTGATCGCGAGACCGCGATCCTGCGCACCGTCGGCGCGCACCTCGATCACCGTGGGCCGGTGTCCGCGCGTGGGCTGTCCGCCGAGCTCGGCATCCCGAGCGCGGATGTCGTCGGTGCGCTGCTCGCGCTCGAGGGCGATGGGGCGATCCTGCGCGGCTCGTTCACGGCCGCGTCTGCAGCTGCGATCAACGCGCGCGGCACGTATCGCGCCGTGACCACGCTGCAGGATCCACGTGCCGCCGCAGATGACAGCGCGCTGCTGCTCGATCTCGAGTGGTGCAACCGTCGCGTGCTCGCGCGGATCCATCGCCTGACGCTCGCGCGCCTGCGCAAGGAGATCGAGCCGGTCGGCGCCGCGGCGCTGATGCGGTTCCTCCTGCGCTGGCAGCGCGTTGCCCGCAACTCGCAGGTGATCGGCGCCGATGGTCTCGCGCGGATCGTCGAGCAGCTGCAAGGCTTCGAGACTGCCGCCGGAGCGTGGGAGCGCGAGGTCCTGCCGGCGCGGCTGCACGGCTACGATCAGACCTGGCTCGATCAGCTGTGCCTCGGCGGTCAGGTCGTGTGGTGCCGGCTCAGCCCGCGCGCGAATGCCGTGGCCGAGCCCGAGCCCGAGCCGGTAGAGGTGCGGGCTCAGCTCGCGAAGCGGATCAAGCCGAAGCACTACGATCCGACATTGCCGTACAACCTCGCCGAAGCCGCGGCCGATGCCGCGAGCCGCGCGGGCGCGACGCGCGAGGAGATCGCCGCCGCAGCCGCAACCGCGATCGCGGGCAAGCGAACGCCCGGGTTCGGCGAGCAGATCATCGCCCAGCTCGTCACGACCTCCACGGTGATGCGCCGCGCGGGAATCGTGGAGCCTGCGGTCGACCCGCGTGCCGCGCTCGACGCACGCGCCGCTGCGGATCTGCGCACGGCGATCGAGGTGCGGTCCGCGACCCATCCCCGCCCGACGCAGGAGGCGCCGCCTGTACGGCGCACGGCTCCGTCACGCTCGGCGCCGCTCGCGCTGATGATGCGCCGCGATGCGAGCTGGCTGCGCGCGGCCGCCGCGATCTCGCAGACCGAGCAGCCGACGCTCGGCCCGCTCGCCGAGCGCGTTCGCGAGATGCTCGCGACCCAGGGAGCGTCGTTCCTCTCGGATCTCGTGACCGCGATGGACATGGCGCCCGCGGACATCGAGGACGCGCTGTGGGAGCTCGTCGGTGCGGGCATCGCAACCGCCGATGGGTTCGCGAGCCTGCGCGTCCTCGTCGATCGGAAGCGTGGCGAGGTCAAGAGCCTGTTCGATCGCGCGGTCGCCGCGAATGATCTGCCGCCGGTGCGCAAATGGCAGGAGGCGATCAAGCGCGCTCGTCAGCGCGACCATCATCGCCCCGGCCACGCTCTGCGCTCGCTCCCGACCGCAGCCGGCCGGTGGTCGCTGCTGCCGGCAACCTCGGCGACCGCCATCGACGCCGAGGCGTCCGCGCGTCAGCTCCTCCATCGCTATGGCGTGGTGTTCCGCGATCTGCTCGCGCGCGAGTCGAGCCTTCCGCCATGGCGCGATCTTCTGGTCGTACTCCGCCGCCTCGAAGCGCGCGGCGAGATCCGCGGTGGTCGGTTCGTCAACGGCTTCGTTGGCGAGCAGTTCGCGTTGCCCGAGGCGCTCGACGAGCTTCGAGCCGTGCGCAACCCGGGCTCGGGCATGGACGTCGCGCGGATCGCCGCGACCGATCCGTTGAACCTCGTCGGGATCCTGTCTCCGGGGCCGCGCGTGTCCGCGGTCGTCGGCAATGCGGTGCTGTTTCTCGACGGTCAGGCGGTCGCCTCCGTCGAGGCGGGCCACCTCGTGCTTCGTGCCCCGCTGCCGCCCGGTGCTCATGTCGACGAGGACCTCACCTACCATCCGCCTCCTCGCCCGGTGCAGATCGCACCCCAGGCCGCGTTGCCGCTGTAACCTGCGCACGTGGCCTCCGTGAACAAGTCGATGCGCGAGCTCGCGCGGGTCACCAAGCTGTCCGCGTTGCTGGCGAGCTGGCAAGGTCGGTTCATCGCGGTGTTCCTGCTCGTCCAGCTCCTGCTACCGCTGCACTACTACCTCGCGCGCAAGGACAAGCACGACGAACGGTTCGCGTGGCGAATGTTCTCGCCGATGCGGATGACCCGCTGTGCACCGGTGGTGATCATGAACGACAAGCCGGTCAATCTTGGTAGCGAGTTCCACGAGGCGTGGCTCGAGGTCGCCGCTCGCGGCCGGTTCAGCGTGCTCGAGGCGATGGGCGCGCGGCTATGCACGAAGTATCCAGCGTCCGAGGTGCGCCTCTCGATCGAGTGCACCTATCTCGACCGCGAGCCGCAGAGCTACGGCGGCTATGACATGTGCACCGTGCCCTACCTCTGACCATGGCGAAGAAGGGCAATCGAGCGCAGAACCGCGGGCCCCGGCCCGCTGCTCCACCCGCGGACGCAGCGCCGGTGGTCGAGTCGCGGCAGGCCCGTCGCGCCGAGGCGCGCAAGGCGGTGCACCCGAGCGACGACAAACCGGAGGGCTCGCCCGCGAAGCCCCACCTCGTGCGCGAGCCGCGGTTCTGGTTCGGCTTCGAGGTCTCGTGGGCAAAGCTGTCGCTCGCGCGGTTCGTGATCTTCGCGCTCCTCGCGATCGATGCGCTGCTCCAGCTCAGTCACGCGCCGCGCTACGGCGC